>JALVWZ010000260.1 GCA_027023115.1 Thermaceae bacterium | reverse complement strand
TGGCCATCATCGGCGTTGGCGGCGGGTCCTCGGCCATCGCCGCGGTGGAACGCAAACAAGTGGACGCCATCAGCCACGTCGAGCCGGTGATCACCATGCTGGAAAGCCGTGGCCAGATCAAGGTGCTAGTCGATACCCGCAACAAGGAAGGCGCCGAGGCGGTGTTCGGCGGCCCCTACCCGGCGGCCACCCTCTACACCCACCGCTCCTTCGTGGAGAAGTACCCCGAGACGACCCAGCGGCTGGTGAACGCCATCGTGCGGGCGTTGCAGTGGATGCAGGGCAAGAGCGCCGAGGAGGTGGTGGCCATCATGCCCAAGTCCTACTACCAGAACGATCCTGCCCTCTACACCAAGATCGTCGCCAACTCGCTGGGAATGTTCAGCGAAAACGGCCTCTTCCCCGAACAGGGCCCCAAGACGGCTTATAAGGTGCTGAGCATGTTCGACAAGAAGCTGGCCGCGGCCAAGGTGGACCTGGCCAAGACCTATACCAACGCCTTCGTAAAGCGGGCGCTGGCGAAGTAGTTTCGTCAGCAACGAAGGGGCGCCGCGCCGCCCCTTTCTTTGTGTCCGGATGAGGATATACTATGTATATACGGAGGCGAAAGGTGCCGAAGACCAAAGTGCAAACCTGGGGCAACAGCCTGGGGCTGCGGATACCCAAAGCGCTAGCCGAGCAGATCGGTGTCACTGCCGGCAGCGAAGTGGAAATACGTTTGCGGGAAGGTGGTATTTTCATCGTTCCGCGCCGCCGCTACTCCCTGGAAGAGTTGCTGGCGGCCATGCCCGCCGATGCGCATGCGGAGATTGACTGGGGCGAAGCACAAGGGCGTGAAGAATGGTAGCCGGCGATTACGTGCCCGATCGTGGTGAGCTGGTGTGGCTCAGCTTCAACCCGCAAGCGGGCCACGAACAGGCTGGCAGAAGGCCGGCGGTGGTCGTTTCGCCGCGTGCTTACAACGAAAAATCGGGCTTGGCGCTCGTCTGCCCGGTCACCAGCAAGAGCAAGGGTTACCCGTTCGAGGTCGAGCTGCCCGAGGGCGGTGAGATAATCGGTGTGGTGCTTGCCGACCAGGTGAGGGCGGTGGACTGGCGAGCACGACGGGCGCAAACCGCGTCAAAAATCCCTGCAGCCGTTTTGTCGGAACTAGTAGATAAACTTTGTCTGTTGATTGCCGAATACCCTTGATTAAGGCTCGGAAAAAGTGGCCCCAGGACAGGCTCGTGGGCGTGGTTGTCGTCATACAGCAAGCCGCCGGCTATACCGCCTCGTAGCGTCCGCCCGGCAACGCCCGCACGTGGCCGGATAGCTCGAGCTGAGTCAGCAACCCCAGCACCTCGGCCACGTTCAGCCCCAGCTCCTGCGCCAGGTCGTCGGGCAGCGCCTCGCCGCGCTCGCGCAGCGCCCGCCAGAGCCGACCCGCGGCGCCTTCCGGTTCGGGCAGCGCCTCGCCGCGGGCATCAGTAGCCATCCCCAGGGCGTCGAACACGTCGGCCGGCTCGAGCAAAACCCCCGCCCCGTCGCGCAGAAGTTTGTTACTGCCACGACTGGCCCAGTCGGTGGGCCGCCCCGGCACCGCCAGCACCTCGCGCCCCAGCTCGGCCGCCAGCGCCGCGGTGATCAAGGCTCCAGACTTTTCGGGCGCCTGCACGATAACCACTACGTCGGCCAGAGCCGCTATTAGGCGGTTGCGGCGGGGAAAGCTGCCGGCCGAAGGACCGCTGCCCAACGGCAGCTCACTCATCAGGGTCACACGCGCGGCCAGCTCGGCGTTCTCGGGCGGGTAGATAACGTCCACCCCGCTCCCCAGCACCGCCAGCGTCGGCCCGCCGCCGGCTAGCGCCCCCTCGTGGGCGGCGGTGTCCACGCCCCGGGCCAGACCGCTGACCACCTCCACCCCGGCTGCGGCCAGCTCGCGGGCCAGCTTACGGGCGTTGTCCAATGCCCAGGGCTGGGCGCGGCGGCTGCCGACTATGGCCGCCGCCGGCCGGGCCGGCGACCACTCGCCCTTCAGGTACAAAAGCGGCGGCGGGTCGGCCAGGTGACGCAGCGACGGGGGGTAAGCGTCCTGCCAGATACCCAACAACCGCACCCCGGCGGCCTCGGCCCGTTGCTGCGTCTGTTCGGCCAGGCCCTCCGCCAGCACCTGCCGGTAGGCCTTGGCCACGGACGGGCTCAGGATCTCCGCGACGCGGTCCAACCCCTCTTCGCCGGCGGCGTAGACGCGCAGAAAACGCGCCGGCCCCACGCCGGGGGTGAGAGCCAAAGCCAGCCAGGACATGAGTACATGCTAACCAATCCAAGCCCGAAGACGGTCCGCAATCGACCCAAAGCCTGGCTCGAGCAAAGGGACGAGCAAAAAGGGGCTCACCGCAGAGGCGTGGCGCCCCGGCTTGCCGGGGATGGCAATAGCGGTTTCGGGTGACAGGGGCGGGTTCGGAGCCCTCCTTTACGCCGGTGCGGAAGTATCGGACGCGTTGACCGGCCGCGTAACTACCCAGGCCGGCCGAATTGTGCTATAAAGGGTTGGTATGCCCCAGCGGGGCAAACCGTCGCACAGACCCCGGGTCTATAGTCCAAGCGCCGTGCGCTAAAGGGGGAGCACCCTCTGGGGAGCCTGACGCGACGCAGCCGCCCGCGGGCGGCGCACAGGAGGATACAGGCGGATGGAAGACAAGGAACCCATGACCCCGGCGGAGGCCGGAACCGAAACCCCCAAAACCCAAGACCAGCCCGAAACCGAAGCCGTACAGGCCGAGGCCGTAGCGGCCGCCGAACCAGCGGCCCCGGAAGTGGCCCCGGAGCCCGAGGCGGAACCGGCAGCCCCGGAAGCGGCCGCTGAGCCTGCTTTGCAGGCGGCGGAGCCCGAGCCGAAAGAGGCGGAGCCCGAGGCCGAGATGACCATGGAGCAGGCGCTCCAGGAGGCCGAAGCGCGAATGGGCGCCAAGGTGCGCCGCGGGCAGGTGCTTACCGGCCGCGTCGTCTTCGTGGGGCACGAGGGGGTAGCAGTAGACGTAGGCGCCAAGGTCGAAGGCATCATCCCGTTCAACCAGTTGACCGAAGAACCCCTCTCCGAGGAAGAGCTCAAGAACATGCTCAAGCCCGGGGACGAGGTCGAGGTCTACGTGGTGCGCGTCGACCTTCCCAATAACGTCATCATCCTTTCCAAGAAGCGCGCCGAGGCCGACAAGGCCTGGCGCAAGATAGCCGAGCTGGCCGAGAAGGGCGAGCCCGTAGAGGTCACCGTGCGCGAGAAGGTGCGCGGCGGCTTGGTGGCCTATCTCGAGGGCATCCGCGCCTTCATCCCCGCCTCGCAGGTGGACATCAAGCGGGTGGCCGACCTCGAGGAGTTCGTGGGCAAGACTATCCCGGTCAAGATCACCGAGATCAACCGCAAGAAGGGCCGGGTCATCCTCTCGCGGCGGGTGCTGCTGGAAGAGGAACAAAAGAAGAAGCGCGCCGAGGTGCTCGACAGCCTCGAGCCGGGCGCCGAGGTGGAGGGCAAGGTGGTGGAGGTGACCGACTTTGGCGCCTTCGTCAACCTGGGCGCAATCGACGGCCTGATCCACCGCAGCGAGCTCTCCTGGGGCCGCTTCGAGCACCCCAAAGAGGTCGTCAAGGTCGGCGACACCGTGAGGGCCAAGGTGCTCTCGGTGGACCGCGAGCGCGAGCGGGTCAACCTGAGCGTCAAGGCGCTCACCCCCGACCCTTGGCAGACCGCCGCCGAGAAGTACGAGGTGGGCCAGCGCATCAGGGGCAAGGTGGTGGGCCTGACCCCCTTCGGCGCCTTCGTGGAAATCGAGCCGGGGCTGGAGGGCCTGATCCACATCACCGAGATGAGCTGGACCAAGCGCCCGCGCCATCCCTCCGACGTGCTCAAGGAAGGCGAGGAGGTGGAGGCGGTGGTGCTGCGCATCGACCCCGAACAGCGCCGCCTCAGCCTGGGTCTGCGTCAGACCCTGCCCGACCCCTGGAAGGAACTGCCCGAAAAGTACCCGCCAGGCACGGTCGTCAAGGGCAAGATCACCGGCGTGACCGACTTTGGCGTCTTCGTCGAGATTGAAGACGGCATCGAGGGCCTGGTGCACATCTCCGAGCTCGACTACGAGCACATCGAGAACCCGGCCGAGAAGTTCAAGAAGGGCGATGAGCTCGAGGTGGTCGTCCTCAACATCGACGCCACCGACCAGCGCGTCTCCCTCTCGCGCAAGCGCCTGCTGCCGCCGCCGGTTCCCACCGAGGAGGAAGAGCAGGAAAAGAAGCGCCGTCCCCGCCAGAAGAAGAGCAAGGGCGGCCCGCGGCGCGGCGGCCCGCGCGGCCCGCGGCGCGACCGCGACCTGCCGGGTATCGCCACCGCCTCCGGCGCCGACCTGGGCGCGTTCGTGGGCGGCGAGAGTAACACCAGCGTCAAGCTGGGCGACCTCTACGGCGACCTGCTGGCCGATCTGGGCATCGAGGAAGAAGCAGCCAAGGAAGAAAGCGCCGAGGAGTAGCTTCTCGAAGACCAAAAGCGCCCCCGCAAGCGGGGGCGCTTTTCATCTGGCGGCGCTAAGATGAGGGTATGAAACGCACGCTCGCCGCGCTGGTCCTGGTTCTTTCCGTTGCCCTGGCCGCCAAGCCGCTGGCGGTGGCCACCATAGCCCCCTACGCCAGCCTGGCGCGGGCGGTGCTGGGGGACGGCTGGCGGGTGGAGGGCCTGGTGCCGGCCGGCGCCAATCCCCATGTCTTCAGCCCCGACCCGGCCGACGTTCGCAAGGTGGCCGCGGCCCGGCTGGTGATCATGAACGGCCTCGGCCTGGACGACTGGCTGGTTGAGAAACTGATCAAGCCCAACAGCCTGCAGGCCCATCTCTACCGCGCCGCCGACTCGCTTACGGGACGCACCATCGCCCTGCCCTCGGGCGCTCCCGACCCGCACGTCTGGACCGACCCGGTGCTGATGACCTACGTGGTGGCCGGCATTGCCAGCGCCGCCGGGGAGCTGGACCCGCAAAACGCCGCCGCTTACGCAAAGCGCGCCAAAGCCTACGCGCAAAAGCTGCTCGAGATCGACCGGATGACCCGCCTGCGGCTGGAGAACGCCCCCACGCGCAAGTTCGTGGCGTTCAAGAACCCGTTCAGCTACGTAGCCGCCCGCTATCGGCTCGAGCGCGTCTACCTGATCACCCCCAACCCTGCCGCCCAGCCCAGCCCCCGCGAGCTGGCGGCGGCGGCACGGGTCTTGCAGCAAAACGGGCTCCGCTACATCATTGCCCCGCTGCAAACCTCCCGCGAAGCCGAGCGGGTGGCGCGCACGCTGGGCGTCAAGGCGGCCCTGCTGGACCTGCTGGGCGAAACGAGCTCCGACTACCTGGGCGTCTGGGAGGCCAACGGCCGCATCCTGGCCATGGCCCTGGGCATCGAGGAATGAAAAGGCCGGCCACCCTCGGAGAGCTCAAGGCCAGCGGCTGGTCGCTGGAGCGGCTGCGCCGCGGCGTGCGCGAAGAGGCGCGCGCCAACCTGCTGCAAAAGCTGCGCACCGGCGAGAAGCTGTTTCCCGGCATCTTTGGTTACGACGAAACGGTCATCCCGGCGCTGGTGCGGGCTATCCTGGCCCGCCAGCACTTCATCCTGCTCGGCCTGCGCGGCCAGGCCAAGAGCCGCATCCTGCGCGGCCTGACCGCGCTGCTGGACCCCGAAATCCCCGCGCTCGACACCCCCCTGCGCGACAACCCCCTGGACCCGATCAGTCCCGCGGGGCGGCGGCTGCTGGCCGAGGCCGGCGACGACGCGCCGCTAATCTGGCTGAGCCCCGACGAACGCTACCTCGAGAAGTTGGCCACCCCCGACGTGACCGTAGCCGACCTCATCGGCGAGCTCGACCCCATCAAGGCCGCCCGCCGCGGACAGGGCCTGGACGACCCGGAGGCGGTGGACTACGGCCTCATCCCCCGCGCCAACCGGGGCATCTTCGCGGTCAACGAGCTGCCCGACCTGCCGGCGCGGGTGCAGGTGGCGCTCTTCAACGTGCTCGAGGAGGGCGACGTACAGGTGCGCGGCTTTCCGCTGCGCCTGCCGCTCGACGTTTGGCTGGCGTTCAGCGCCAACCCGGAGGACTACACCGCCCGCGGCCGCATCGTCACCCCGCTGAAAGACCGCGTCGACGCCGAGATTCGCACCCATTACCCGCGCCGCCTGGAAGACGCCCTGGCCATCACCCGCGCCGAGGCGCGCCTGCCCGCGAAGGTGGTGATCCCCGAGTTCGTTGCCCGCGCCGTCGAACGGGTGGCTTTTCTGGCGCGGCGCGACCCGCGGGTGGACCACAGCAGCGGCGTTAGCCAGCGGCTGCCGATCAGCCTGCTCGAGCTGGCCGCCGCCGGAGCCGAAGCGCGGGCGCTAGCCGGCGGCGAGGAAGCGGTGGCCCGGCCGCGCGACATCTACGGCGGCATACCGGCCATCACCGGCAAACTGGAACTGGAGTACGAAGGCGAGCTGGTCGGCGCCGAGGCGCTGGCACGCGAGCTGATTGCCCGGGCCTTCGCCGCGGAGTGGGGCGAGCGGCCAGAGCTCGACGAGCTGGCCGCTTGGTTCGCGGGCGGGCGGGCGCTGGAACTGCCCGACGCGGCGGAAGCCGCCTGGGCCGAGGTGCAGCGAGTTCCCCCGCTAGCCGAGCTGGCCACCCCCCACGCCCGCACGGCCGCACGGGGCGTTGCCTGGGCCGAGTTCGCCCTGGAAGCGCTGGTGGGGCGCGGCGTGCTCAGCCGTTCCGAGGGTGCGTACCGCGCCGCGCCGCCCGCGCAGAAGGAGGGCGGTCGCGAACCGCTAACGCCCTAGGCGGCTGGCTGTCCAGCCCGAACACGTTTTTCACGCTTCCCCTGTCTGCGCGAACACCTTCCCCCGTCACCCCTTGGGGAAGGGCCGGGGTGGGGTTTTGGAAAGCGGCTTGCAGTCTGTAGCTTGTAGAAGCCCCGTAACGCGCCAACGCGCATAGTTCGGTCGATTCGAACTGCCCACTACGTACTACGTACCAAGTACCACGCACTACGTACTACGCGCCATTTCCCACCTCCCACACCCCATCCAACCCTGGCGGGCTCTGACAAACGGCGCGTTGCGGGGTTGCAGCTAGAATGGGGCATGAACACTCGCTTCAAGCGGGTCTGGATCACCGGCGGCTCGAGCGGCATCGGCCGTGCGCTGGCCGAGCACTACGCCACCCTAGGCGCGCGGGTGCTGGTCTCCAGCCGCAACGCCGAAAGGCTGGAAGAAGTAGCCCGTAGCATCGGAGGAGCCGCCTACCCCCTCGACGTGACCGACCCCCGGGCCATCGAGCAGGTGGTGGGCGAGATCTGGCAGCGCGAAGGGCCGTTGGACCTGGCCATACTCAACGCCGGCGCCGGCTTTAGGCGCGCCGGGCGCGACGACACCGCCGAGAACCTGAAACGCCACCTGGAGATAAATCTCCTGGGCGTGGCCTACGCCCTCGACGCCCTCAGGCCGCGGATGCGCGCCGCGGGCGGAGGCGCCATCGCCATGGTGGGTTCGCTGGCCGGCTACGTGGGCCTGCCACGCACCAGCGGCTACGGTACCAGCAAGGCGGCGCTCGCCTACTACGCCGAAGCGCTCTGGGCCGAGCTGCGGCGCGAGAACATCCAATTGACGCTCGTCAGCCCCGGGTTCGTGAAGACGCCCATGATAGCCGCCAACGAGTTCCCCACGCCCTTTCTGCACACCCCCGCGCGGGCGGCGCTGCGTATAGCCCGCGGTATCGAGCGCGGCGTCTTCGAGGTGGCCTTTCCACGACGGCTGGCCTGGCCGCTGCGCCTCTTGCGGGCGCTGCCGGCAAGCTGGCGGGTGGCGCTGATCGCCGCCGGCGAGCGCCGCATGGGCAAGAGGCGTTAGGGCGCGTAGACCGATACTTGCAGCAACGGCTCGTATTCAGCCGCCTCGGCGGTGTTCAGTGTGTAGCCGTCCGAGATACCGTCGCTGTTGTTATCAGAGCGCAGGCGAATCTGGAAGCGGGCCCGGCCGGCGCTCCAGTCGTCCGTCACCCAGCTCCGCCAGGCAGATTTCCAGGAGCCGGTCAAAGACGGGGAGATGGGTTGGTTCTCGCTCTCTGCCGCGGCGTAGTCGCCGGCGTCGAGCTCGCCGTAGGCGAGGTGGTCCATGCGGTAATGCAGGTCGCCCGGGTTGCCGGTCGTGCTCTGGGTGTGGAGGGTCAGCTCGGCTTTGACGATGGACTCGGTTTCGGCGGGCAGGCCGTCCAGGGGAAAGGAAAAGAAGACCCGTGAAGCATTAGTAGCGTCCGTGTCGCCCAGAAAAGCGCTGGCGCTCGCCGCGTCGACGACGCCATCCGACGTGACCGCGCCGTCGCGGTCCGGCTCGCTTTCGATCTGGAAACCGAGGAGGCGCATGGTGCTAAAACCCGCTGCGAACGCCGCGGCCAAGGGGTTGCCGGCCGGGTCCTTGGCGGTGGCGGCGAGGCGGTAGTGGTAGGTAAGGTAGCTGGCGTTGGTGCTGTAAACCAGCGGCGCGGCCGGCGTGACCACCAGGCGGCGGTCTTCGTCTTCCCATGAGAAGCTGACCGGCAACGGTGTGCCGTCGGGGGCCAGCAGCTCGAAGGCGGCTTCGGTGGCCGCAGTGTCCATAGGCTCGCTGAAGGTCAGGACCACCGCGTCGTTCTTGCTGACGCCGACGGCGCCGTCGGCCGGCGTGGCGGCCGTCACCGAGGGGGCGGTGGTGTCGCCCGGATCCGGCGGCGCCGCGGGCTGGCAGCCGGCGAGGGCGAGCAACAGGAGGGCAATGAAAAGCAGCGGTTTATGTTCCATACAAAAGTCCTTTCCCGCCCAGGCTAGCCGGGCGCCGTCACAAGAGCGTCACAAGCGCCTAGGGACCGTAGTACGTAAGCTCGAGCACCGGCAGGTACTCGGGCCCGATCTGATCGGGGATGTCTTCGGCGTCCTGGGCGACCAGGTAGATGACGTCGTTGGCCCCGTCGCCGTCGCTTTCTTGGTCGAAGCGCAGGCGGACCTGCAGCCGGCTGCGGCCCTCGTTCCAGGCTGCTACGGCCCAGTCGCTCACGCCGTACTCGTGGTAGCTGCCGGCGGTCCAGCCGGTGCCGGCGTCGGTGATGGCGACGGCGAGGGCGGGGTTGGTGTAGTCGACGGCGTCGAGGCCCGCGCCCAGGTCTACGGGCTCGAGGTTCAAAAGCCCCAGGCCGCCAAAGGGGTCGCCCGCGATGCCGGAAACGTAGAACCGCAGCCACGCCGCCAGCACCCCGTCGGCCTCCTCGGGGAAGGCAAAGCTGAAAAAGCCGCGTATCCCCTCGTCGCTCAGGTTGTCGCCCACCATGAAGACGGGCAGATCGTTTTGCGCGACGCTCGCGCTGGCGCTGCCGTCGAAGGAGCGTTCCGAGGGCAGGTTGGTGGTGAGCGTGCGCATGGTGCTGAACCTGACGCGCAGGGGTTCGGCCAGGGGGTTGCCGGCCCGGTCGCTGACCCCGCTACCGAGCTCGAAGGCGTAATAGAGGTAGGCGTCGGTGGGGCTATAGAGCAGCGGCTGGGCGGGGCGGATGAACACCTTCTTGCCGCCGTCGGCGAACGCGAAGGTCACCTGGTCGG
>JALVWZ010000259.1 GCA_027023115.1 Thermaceae bacterium | reverse complement strand
CGGGTGATACTCAAGTCGACCCTCTACGTTCTGGTAGCCGTTTTGTTGCTTGCCGGCGGGTTGTTCGTCGCCAAGCTATAGGGGAGAGCGATAATGGCACATGTTCATGACGTTTTGGTAATCGGAGCCGGCGGGTCCGGTCTGACCGCCGCGCTTTTCGCGTCGCGCCACGGAGTGGACGTTGGGGTCCTCAGCAAGCTCTACCCCACCCGCAGCCACACCGGGGCGGCGCAGGGAGGTATCGGCGCTGCTTTGGGCAACGTCGAGGAAGACCACTGGGAATGGCACATGTACGACACGGTCAAGGGCGGTGACTACCTGACCGACCAGGACGCCGCCGAGGTCTTCGCCCGCGAGGTGATAGACGCTGTCATCGACCTCGAGCACATGGGTCTGCCCTTCGACCGCCTGCCCAGCGGCAAGATCGCCCAGCGCCGGTTCGGCGGCCACACCCGCGACTACGGCAAAGCGCCGGTGCGCCGCGCCGCCCACGCGGCCGACCGCACCGGCCACATGATCTTGCAGACCCTCTACCAGCAGTCCATCAAGCAGGGTATAACCTTCTACAACGAGTTCCAGGTTCTCGACGTCATCTTCTCCGAAGACGGCCGCGCCATCGGGGTGGTGGCCATGGAGTTCGCCACCGGCGAGCTGCACACCTTCATGGCCAAGTCAATCGTCGTCGCCAGCGGCGGCTACGGGAGGATGTTCAAGGTAACCTCCAATGCCTTCACCCTTTCCGGCGACATCCAGTCAATCCTCTACAACAAGGGCTGGATTCCCCTCGAGGACCCGGAGTTCTACCAGTTCCACCCCACCGGTCTCTACCGCCTGGGCATCCTGGTAACCGAAGGCGCCCGCGGCGAGGGCGGCATTTTGCGCAACTCCGAGGGCGAGCGCTTCATGGAGCGCTACGCCCCCTCGATCAAAGACCTGGCGCCGCGCGACATGGTCAGCCGGGCGATGTACCTGGAAATCCGCGCCGGGCGCGGCTGCGGGCCCAACAAAGACTACATCTGCCTCGACCTTACCCACCTCGACCCCGACATCATCGAGCACAAGCTGCCCGACATCGCCGAGTTCTCGCGCACCTACCTGGGCGTGGACCCGGTCAAGGAGCCCATTCCGGTGGTCCCCACGGCCCACTACACCATGGGCGGCATTCCTACCACGCTCTGGGGCGAGGTAATCAAGGACGGCCAGAGCACCATCATCCCCGGCCTTTACGCCGCCGGCGAGTCGGCCTGCGTCAGCCTCCACGGGGCCAACCGCCTGGGCACCAACTCCCTCGGCGAGCTGGTGGTCTTCGGCCGTCGGGCCGGTAACGCCGCCGCCCGTTTTGCCGAGCGCGAGTCTTTCGTGGACCTGCCGCCCGACGCCACCGAGGCCTCGCGCGAGCGGCTGGCAGAGCTGCGGGCCAACGAGGGCGGCGACTCGCCCTTCGCCATCCGCCGCGACCTGCAGGAAACGATGATGGAAAACGCCTCGGTCTACCGCACCGAAGAGCTACTGGAAAAGCAGGTCGGCATACTGAACGACCTCAACGAGCGCTACCGCAAGGTGACCATTCAGGACAAGGGCGAGAAGTACAACGCCGACCTGATAGACGCCCTCGAGCTCGGCTCGTTGCTGAGCATTGCCGAGGCGTTGGTGCACTCCGCCAAGAACCGCAAGGAATCGCGCGGCGCGCACGCCCGCGAAGACTATCCGGACCGCGACGACGAGAACTGGCTCAAGCACACCCTGGTTTACCGCGAGGAACCGGGTAAGGTGCGCTTTAGCTACAAGCCGGTGGTGCTGGGGCGCTTCGAGCCCAAGCCGCGGGTCTACTAGGGGAGGGGAAGATGCAGATTACCCTTGAACTACAACGCTACAACCCCGAGGTGGACGACGCTCCCCACTGGGAAACCTTCCAGCTCGAGGCCGAACCCATGGACCGCGTGCTCGACCTGTTGCACAAGGTCAAGTGGGAAGTCGACGGCACCCTGGCCTTCCGGCGCAGCTGCGGCCACGGCATCTGCGGTTCCTGCGCGATGATGATCAACGGCAAGAACCGCCTGGCCTGTAAGACGCTGGTCCAGGACCTGAAGAGCGACACCATCACCATCGAACCCATCCGCGGCCTGCCGGTGGAGAAGGACATGGTGGTGGACCTCGACCCGTTCTTCAAGGCCTACCGCGAGGTCAAGCCCTACTTCATCAACGAAGATCCACCGCCGGAGCGCGAGCGTCTGCAGAGCCCCGAGGAGCGCGCCATCTTCGACGACAGCACCAAGTGCATCCTCTGCGCCGCCTGCACCACCTCTTGCCCGGTCTTCTGGGTCAACGGCTCCTACCTGGGTCCCTCGGCGGTAGTGCAGGCGCACCGCTTCATCTTCGACAGCCGCGATCAGGGCAACGCCGCGCGCTACCAGGCGCTCTCGGGCGGCGGCGGCATCTGGCGCTGCCGCACCGCCTACAACTGCACCGAGGCCTGCCCGCGCGAAATCCCGGTCACGCAGCTAATCGAGGAGGTCAAGCGGGCCATCATGTTCAGCTACATGTAACCTTCACCACGCCGGCAGCGGGCCCGCGGGCCCGCTGCTTTTTTCGTAGAATGAGGCGAAGGAAAACAGGAGGTGAACCATGGCGCAGAAAAAGATCCTGATGTTCGTCGGTGATTACATGGAAGACTACGAAGCGATGGTGCCGTACCAGATGCTCCTCATGGCGGGCCACCAGGTGGACGCGGTCTGCCCCGGCAAGAAGCCGGGCGAGACGGTCCGCACCGCCATCCACGACTTCGAGGGCGACCAGACCTACAGCGAAAAGCCGGGGCACAACTTTGCGGTCACCGCCGATTTCGACCAGGTAGACCCGGCAGACTACGACGCCTTGCTGATTCCCGGCGGCCGGGCGCCCGAGTACCTGCGCCTCAACGAGCGGGTGCTGGAGATAACCAGGGCCATGGCCGCCGCCGGCAAGCCCATTGCCGCCATCTGCCACGGACCGCAGATCCTGGCCGCCGCCGGCGTCATCAAAGGATACGAGATTAGCGGCTACCCGGCCGTCGGGCCCGAGATCGAGCTGGCGGGGGCGAAGTACGTTGGCCCCAACGACACCTTCACCAACGCCCACACCGACCGCAACTTCGTAACCGCTCCCGCCTGGCCGGCGCACCCGGAGTGGATAGGCCAGTTCTTGAAGGTGCTGGGGACCAGGATAGAGCCGTAAGGCCTTTGGGACTGTCTAGAGGCCGCGCCGGCAAGCCGGCGCGGCCGGCTCGTAGTGCGGGAGGAAGATCTCGGGCGCGCCGCCTGCGCAACGCAAATATAGCCAAGTCATTGACGCCTGACGCTCCGTACATTTCAGTCAAGGTTTTCCGGCGAGGCGGAGGGCGGTATTCGCGCGTCAAAAAACCGCTGAGCAGCGCCGGCGGTGAGGACTTTGGCCCGACAATTCGTCGACGAGCTCGCTTGCTTCCCTGCACATTTCGGGCGGACACACGGGTCCGCCCCTACGACGAGATAAACCACAAGCCACATGCCACAAGCCACATGCCGCCGTTTCGTCATTCCAGCCAAGCGAGCCTTTGGCTCGCGCGAGCTGGAATCCAGACCGGCGCGGTCTCCGTTGCTCGTGGAGGTCCTAGAAAGCAATGGTGACAAACAGACGATGATGACGAAGCAACGCCCTAATGCCGACCCCTGAATCGGTCCTGGACCCCAGCTTTCGCTGGGGTGACGGATATAAGCTCCTTTTCGTCATTCCAGCCAAGCGAGCCTTGGCTCGCGCGAGCCGGTCCAGACCGGTATGGTCTCTGCCGCTTGTGGAGGCTGCGGAAACAAAGGCGTCGACACGGAGCCAGTGCTACGACTTCTGAAACAGTCCTGGCCCCGGCTCTCACCGACTGGCAGGGAAGAAGCTCGCGGCGACGGGGCTGGCTTGGTCAACGTGTTCAGACCGTACAGCCAGACCGTCCCGGCGGCTACGGCTCGGCTCGGGTCAAGAAGTGCAGTTTGGGCTGGGGGTCAAACCCGGCTTCGGGTGGCAGGAGGTGGCGTTTTTTGGCGCGGGCGTAGGCGCGGTCCCAGAGTTTGCAGTGGGCGCAGACCGCGCCGGTGGTGACCGAGCCGCAGCGTTCGCAGCGGCGCAGCTCCACCTCGGCTTCGCCCGAATGGTCCCGCAGCGCTGGCTGCACCTTCTTCAGGTATTGATCGAGAAAGACCTGTTTGGTACCTGGCATGCGTGTTTCCAGCCGGTTCAAGAGCTCCTTGTAGAGCAGGCTCTTGGCCCCTTCCGCGTGGAGGCACTCCTCGTGCTGGTAGGAAATGCCGGCCAGAAAGGCGTAGGCGGCTACTTCACGCTCAGTGAACGTATAAAGCGGCTTGATGCGCCGGGCCAGGCCGGGGCGCTCCGCGAGCATCGGCCCCTGCCGTACCAGAGCGTCCAGCTGCCAGTGGCTGACGTTGCCTAGCAGGGTGGCCGCTTCGTCGTCCAAGTTGTGACCGGTGGCCACCACGTTGAAGCCCTCGTCTTCCGCTACCCGGTTCATCAGGTAACGCTTCGAAAGCCCGCAGCCGCTACAGGCGGCGCGACCGGTGGCCCGGGCCAGCTCGGGGATGGTCAGGCCAAAGCTCTCGCGCACGTCCACCACGATCAGCTCCAGGCCGTGGGCGGCGGCGAAGACGCGGGTGGTCTCGAGGGCGCGGCGGGAGTAGTCGCCAATGCCCAGCTGGATGTGCAGCCCCACCGCTTCGTAGCCGAGCTGGCTGAGCACGCTCCAGAGGACCAGCGAGTCCTTACCGCCGCTAACCGCCGCCAGCAGCCGGTCTTGGGGCCGGATCATCCGGTGGCGCTTGATGTTGCGCCGCGTTTCGCGCACGAACCACTCGCGGTAGTGCTCGGCGCAGAAGGCGCGGTTGCGCCGGCGCACCTCTACCTGGGCCGGCGCTCCGCAAACGCTGCACTTCACTTTGCGCCCCCGGAAATGGCCTGGATTACCTCCACCTCGTCGGCGTCGTCCAGGCGGGCGTCGGGCGTGAGCAGATCGGAGCCGCGGGCCACTATTACCCCTTCGGGGTCTATGCCCAGCTCCTTCAGCATCTCGGCCACCGTGAGCGGGCCTTCCAGCTGGCGCGTTTCCTTTTGCGGCGTTCGCAAAACTACCTTCACGGCTGTACCTTAGCACAGCCGCGCAGCCAGTCCGCCAGCGCCGCCACCTCGCGCTTCCTCCCCGACCAGGCCCGCACTTCGGGCGCCAGCCGCGCCAGCGCCTCGCGCAGGTAGCGGTCGGTGGCCAAGGCGCCAACGTAAGGCGCCACCGTGCTGGCCATGACCACGTCCACCAGGTCGCTGGGCCGCCGTTCGCGCTCCTCCTGGAGCGAATGAAAAGCCGTCAGCCGGCCCAGGAACCGCAAGAAGGGCAGCGCCTCCGCCGCGCGGTCCAGGCCCAAACGCCGCCGCGCCCACGAGCGCGCCGCCGCCGCGCGGGCGTAGAAGTCGCCATCGAGCTTGAGGTCCAATAGACCCCACAGCGGGTCCAGGTCCGCCGGCTCCTCCCAACTGCCCCGGCGCCAGAGAAGGTCTTGGCGCTCGATGCCGCCCCGCTTTGCCTGCCGCCCTACCACGTCCTGCCAGGGGCGTACCCAGTACCCCTGGTTCACCCGCGCGAACATGCGCCGGAAGGTGGGCAGCAGGTAGCCGCCGTGGAGCTCGAGGGCGTGAAACGGGCTCGGGGGCGCGACTACCCGATCACCCAGCGCCAGCAAGGCCTCCCAGACTGCGCCGAACTCTTCCTGACCCGGCAGCGCCAGCAGGTGCTTGGCGATGCGCGAGGCGTAGTTCTGGTCGAGATAGACGAGCAAGGTTCCCCGGAAACTATTATGAGGTATGCTCCGTGCCCTTCGGGTTCTGTTGGCCTTGATCCTGGTCCAGGTCGCGCTCGCCTCAAACTCTTTTTCCTGGGGGCCCTACACCGTGACCGTCGAGCATTACCGGGACGAAGGCGGTCAGGAAATGCAACGGCTGTTGCTGGTAAAGGGCGGCGAAGAAACGGTCCTGGCCGAGGATTACCTGATAAACGTCGAGCTGGCTGAGCTCACCGGCGCAAAGCCGCCGGAACTGATTGCACGCGCCTACTCCGGTGGCGCCCATTGCTGCAATGCGGTGAGCATTTTTGCTCTGCAGGACGGTGAGGTGGTCACGCTCAGCAGTCACGATTGGGGCAACGGCGGACTAGCGCTGATACGTGACAGCGACGGCGACGGCAAGGCGGAGCTAACGATGGCCCATAGCTACGCCTACGTTGACGGCCTTTGCTACGCCTGTTCGCCCGCGGTCTGGCGTACCTACGTTTGGAAAAACGGCCTCTTCGTCGAGGCCACCCGGCGCTACCCTGGCCCCACCCAAGAGGCGATGGAACATGCCTTTACCGCCCTCAGAGAGGCTCTGGAGTCGGGCGGCAACTCCGCTCTCGAACTCATCGGTCACGCCGCTACCTACTGGATAAACGCCTACGCTCTTGGCCGCGGGCGCGAGGCCCGGGCCTGGCTGGCCAAGTGCGTGCCGCCAGAGGTGATGCGCTGGCTGGAAAGGAACCGCATAGAACTCCTACGCCCCTTCTCGGCGCTACCCTGAAGTTTACCTTGGGTTGGAAGGTATCATGAACACGTGGAGTTAGACCTGACCCTGCGCCCCGAGAGCCTGGCCGACTACGTTGGCCAGGAGCGCCTGAAGGCCAAGATGTCGGTTTACTTGCAGGCGGCCAAGCAGCGCGGCGAGCCGCTCGACCACCTGTTGCTCTTCGGGCCGCCGGGGCTGGGCAAGACCACGCTGGCGCACGTGATTGCCGCCGAGATGGGGGTCAACATCCGCGTGACCTCGGGCCCGGCCATCGAAAAACCGGGCGACCTGGCGGCCATCCTCACCAACAGCCTGGAAGAGGGCGACGTGCTCTTCATCGACGAGATCCACCGCCTCAGCCGCACCGCCGAGGAACACCTCTACCCGGCCATGGAGGACTTCAAGATAGACATCGTCATCGGTCAGGGTCCGGCGGCGCGGACGATCCGGCTCGACCTGCCCCGTTTTACGCTGGTGGGCGCTACCACCCGCCCAGGGCTGATCTCGGGGCCGCTCAGGAGCCGCTTCGGGATCGTCGAGCACCTGGAGTTCTACACCGAAAGCGAGCTGGCCCAGGGGGTGGAGCGTGACGCGCGGCTGCTGGGCATTGCCATCGAGCACGAAGCGGCGCTGGAGATTGGCCGCCGCAGCCGCGGCACCATGCGCGTGGCCAAGCGGCTCTTTAGGCGCGTGCGCGATTACGCCGAGGTGGCCGGCGAAGAAACAGTCACGTTGGCGCGCACTCGCAAGGCGCTGGACGCGTTGGGGCTCGACGAGCTGGGTCTGGAGGCGCGCGACCGCCGCATCCTGGAAACGATGATTACCAAGTTCGCCGGCGGTCCGGTGGGCCTGGAAACGCTGGCCACCGCCATGCACGAAGACCCGGCGACGCTCGAGGAGGTCCACGAACCCTACCTGATCCAGTTGGGCCTTATCCAGCGCACCCCGCGGGGGCGGGTGGCCGGCGAGCGCGCCTACAAACACCTGGGCCTGCCCCTCCCCGAGGGCGCGCAGCCGCTCTTCGAGGAGCCATGATCAAGGGAACCCTCAAGGAGCTCGACCTGGGCGAGCTGCTCAAGGCCCTGGAAACGGCCAAGCGCTCGGCGGTGGTCACGGTCAAGGCGCGTTCCGGTTGGGGGCGCATCCACTTGAACATCGGCCGCATGGTCTATGCCCGCACCGAGCCGGGGCCGCACCTGGGCGAGTATTTGGTACGCCTCGGGTTCGTGACCCTCAAGGAGGTGCAGGACCTGGTTCTTTTGCAGCGCAACGAGAACCCCGGCACACCGCTGGGCCAGCTGGCGCTCAGTAAGAAGCTGATAACCGAGCAGGACCTCCGCGAGGCGCTTTTCTCCCAGGTCATCGAGGCTATCGCCACCATGCTCGGCTGGAGCGAGGGCACCTTCGTGGCCGAGGGGTCGGGTGACAACGCCTCGCAGGTGCCCCTGCCGCACACCCTGGAAACACGGGCGGCGGTGCTCGAGGCGGCGCGCCGCCTCGACGAGTGGCACCGCGGCACGGTAGAGCCCGACGAGGTACTGGTACTGGCGGGCGACCCGACCCAGCACTCGCTGCCGCAGGAGGCCTGGCAGCTTTTGGAGCTGGCCGACGGCACCCACCGCGCCCGCAGCCTAGCGGTGGAGGCGGGGCTTTCCGAAGAGCACGCCTTTCACCTGCTCTACGAGCTGAAGAGCCGCGGCCTGCTCAGGCCGGCCACGGTGGCGCCCGAGGATCCGCTGGTGCTCATCTGGGCCGAGTCGAGCCTGGTGCGGCGCTTGCTCTTCGTTTTGTTGGAGCGTGAACGCTACCGGACGCTTATCGCTCCGAACCAGGAGATGGCGCTGCGGATGGTCGAGCGCAAGCGGCCGGCGGCGATCCTCGTCGAGGGCGAGGAGGTGCCGGCGCGGGTCAAAGCGCTGCGGCAGAGCGCCGCCGGCCGCTACGCGCCCGTTTGGGTCGTCGCCGAACAGCCGCCGCGCGGGTTGTGGGTGCGCACCAACCGCGTGCAGTACATCCGCAAGCCCTTTACCGAAAGCGACGTTCTAAGCGCCCTGGCCCCCATCCGCCGCTCGATCTGATTAGCTTCCCAACGGGTTGTTCACCGGGGCCCTCTGGGGGAGGTGGTGGGACGGTACGTAGTGCGTAGTGTGTAGTAGGAGGTAGGGAGTGGGATGTGGGATGTGGGTAAGCTGCATTCGGAGTGCGCAAGACGACATATCACGGCGTTTCCACAGGCCACGAGCTACAAGCCACAGGCCGCTTTCTAGTATCCCCACCCCGGCCCTCCCCCGAGGGAGGGAGACTTTATCCGATGCGAACTGCGAGCTGCGGGCCTTGTGTCGCCGTCGCCGCGCACCACGAACCACGTACTATGAACCACGCACCCATAGGGCGGACACACGGGTCCGCCCCTACGACGAGATAACACGCACCACGAGTCGCGAGCCACAACTACAGGCCACAAGCCACTTGCCGCTATTTCGCGTTCCAACTAAGTGAGCCAGTCCAGACCGGCGCGGCCTCCGTCGCTCGTGGGGGCCATAGGAAACGATGGTGACGACGCGGAGCCCCAGCCACGACTTTTGAACCGTCTTAGACCGGATCTTTGTCGGGGCTACGGGGAAGTTGGCGGCGGCGAAGGGTGGTGCGAGCAACGTGGCCAGCCCGCACAGCTAAACCCAGAGGCTTACCAGCTCGAAATCGTCTACGTTCACCAGACCACGGTCGGTCAGCTTGAGGTGGGGAATAACCTCCAGCGGCAGGAAGGCCAGCTGCATGAACGGGTCGCGCGAGCGCGCCCCCAGGCGCTCGTGGGCCGCAGTCAGGAGAGCGTCCATGCGCGTTTGCACCGCCTCGATGGGTTCGTCGGAAATCAGCCCGGCGATGGGCAGCGGCAGCAGCTCGAGCACCTCTTCGCCGAGGGCGGCCACGTAGCCGCCGCCGGCGGCGCTGAGGGCCCGCAGGGCGGTGTGCATGGAAACGTCGTCCATGCCGGCCACG
>JALVWZ010000258.1 GCA_027023115.1 Thermaceae bacterium | reverse complement strand
CCGCCAGCACCTTCTTGGCGTCCTCCTGACCGATTACGTAGTCGTTCAAGAAGGCGTGAATCTCGCTGGGGCGCGGCAGCTCCTCCAACTCGCGGGGCGGCGGCGGGGAACCGCTTTGAATGAGCTGGTGCGCCAGCTCCACGCAGTCGCTGCAGATGTAAACGCCGCCCGTGCCGGCCTCGAAGAGGCGGGCTCCCTCGCTGGCGGTCTTGCCGCAGAACGAGCAGGTAGGTTCAGGAGTCTTCACGGGATATCACCTGGTCCACCAGGCCATAAGCGCGGGCTTCTTCGGCGGTCATCCAAAAGTCGCGGTCGCTGTCGGCTTCCACCTTTTCCACCGGTTGGCCGGTGTGCTTGGCCAGCAGCTCGTTGAGCAGCTTCTTGGACTTGAGGATCTGCTCGGCCTGGATGGCAACGTCGGTCGCCTGGCCCTGCGCGCCACCCCAAGGCTGGTGGATCATCACCCGCGCGTGCGGCAGGGCGTGGCGTTGGCCCGGCTCGCCGGCGGCCAGCAGAAAAGCGCCCATGCTGGCGGCCATGCCCACAACTATCGTGGCCACCGGGCTCTTTACGTACTGCATGGTGTCGTAGATGGCCAGGCCGGCGTAGACGTCGCCGCCGGGGCTGTTGATGTAGAGCTTGATTTCTTGCTTGGGGTTCTGGGCCTCGAGAAATAGCATTTGCGCCACGATGGTGTTGGCCACCTGGCTGTCAATGGGGGTGCCCAGGAAGATTATGCGGTCCTTGAGGAGCCGCGAGTAAATGTCGTAGACGCGCTCTCCGCGTGCCGTTTGTTCGATGACGTACGGTACGATCATATCCGCCTCCATTCTAACCGCATTGATGAGAAAGGCGGGCCCGCGGGCCCGCTCCTTTGGCCTTGGGGATTATTCGATCTCGGCGGCCGCCTCGGCCAGCGCCTTGTCGCGCACCAACCGCAGCTTCAGGTTCTCCAGGCCGTCCGCGCCGACCGCCTGTTTGAACTCGGGCAGCTTCATGTTATAGCGCTGGGCGTAGGCACTGAGGTACTCGTTCCACTCCTCGTCGCTTACCTCGGTGCCCAGCTCCTCTACCAGCTTTTCCAGAGCCAGACCGCGGCGGACGCGCATCTCGGCCTGCTTGCGTACGTCTTCTTTCAGTTCGTCCAGCTTGCCCTCGCGTTCCAGGCCCTTGAGGTAGTCGTCCAGGGGAATACCCTGCTGGCGCAGGTTTTCTTCCAGGTCGCGCAGTACCTCGCGCTCCTCGTCGTGAATCAGCGAAGGGGGAATGTCCACCTCCAGCGCTTCCGCCATCTTGTCCAGAAGCTCCTGCTTGCGGGCCTCGCGCCAGTCGCGCTCGGCCTGGGCTTCCAGGCTCTGGCGGACCTTCGCGCGCAACTCCTCTAGGTTTTCGGTCTCAAGGGTCTTGGCGAACTCGTCGTCCAGCTCGGGCAGGCGTACCTCCTTGACCTCGGTCACGCGCGCGTGCACCCGCCGCAGCTCGCTGCCGTCGTCGTCCAGAACGGGGATCTCGACCTCGTCGCCGGCCTTCTTGCCCAGCAGCACCTGTCGCACGTGCTCTTCGGCGCGCTCGAGTTCCACCGGGAACTGCGAACCGTCGTCGGTCTCGAGCACCACCTGATCGCCCGCGGCCGCCGGACGGTCCACGCTCTCGATTTCGGCGTAGCGCTTTTGTAGGTCGGCCAGGGCCGCTTCGACCAGCTCGTCTTCGATCTCCGGCTTGGCGGTTTCCAGCTCGAAGGAGCGCCAGTCGGGCAGCTTGGCTTCGGGGTAGAGCTCCACTTCGACGGTATAGCGGTAAGGCGCTCCGGCCAGCGGCTGCTCTTCGCCCTCGACCAAACGCGCGGCGATGGCCGCCAGGCCCAGCTCGCGCACCGCCTCCCGGTAGCTTTGCTCGATCAGGCGGTCGCGCAGCTCTTCCCAAAACGCCTCTTCGCCAACCCGGGCCACGATCACCTTGTCGGGCGCCTTACCGGGGCGAAAACCGGGGACTTTCAAAGAGCGCCGGTAGGCGCTCAGCAAATCGCGCCTGGACTTTTCCACCTGCTCGGCGGGCACCTCGACGCTAACCTTGGCGATGGGCCCGGATTGTTCCAGTATCTCGGCCATAAAAGCTCCTTTTCAAGGCTGCGGCGGCCCAACCTTTTGGTGCGAGGAGGGGGACTTGAACCCCCACGGCCGAAGCCACCAGATC
>JALVWZ010000257.1 GCA_027023115.1 Thermaceae bacterium | reverse complement strand
GCGCGCCAGCGCCGGCCTGAGAAGTAAACGCAAGTGAATCGGGCGTTACGCTCCAGGTCGGCCCGGCGCCGCAGGCCGCCAGGATGGCTGCCAGGAAAAAGGCGAGCAGCAGCGGGGCCAAGAAGTAGGACCGGTGTCTAACGGTACGTTTGTTCATAGACGTATCCTCCGAACGCGGCAGAAACCCAAGCGGCAACCGCGCCCGCGCAGGCTTTTGGCGTTTCCAGAAGATTGTAACAGAAAGCGCGCCAGCCAGCCGCGAGACCGGGTCATGCATTGAGGAGAAGCGAGAAGATTGTAATAAAAAGCGCGTCAGCCGCCCAAAACCACGCGCGCGAAGCGGTCCTTCCCGCGCTGCAAAACGAGCGGGCGGTCCAGCTCTATTTCCAGGTCGGTGCTATTCACCACCTCGCCATTGATGCGCAGGCCACGGTTCTGGATCAGCCGGCGAGCCTCGCCGTTGGACTTGGTGAGACCAGCCAAGGTAAAGAGGCGCGCCACCCAGATTTTGCCGTTTTTCAGTTCGGCCGGGTCTATGGTCACGGTGGGAACGTCGTCGGGGATGCCGCCCCTGGCCACCTCGTCGTAGCGGGCTTCAGCCTGGGCTACCAGCTCGGCCAGCTCCGGGTTCTGAGGAGCCTGGGGCTGGCGGTCGCGGCCGGCCTCCGCCAGCCGGTAGCCGAGGCTTTCGTAAAACTCGCGGTCGAGCCAGGCGGGAATGACCTCGAGCGCGTAAGCGGCGGTCAGCAACCGCGCCAGCACCCGGTGCGCCCCCACCATGCCGCCGGTAGCGACCAGCTCTTCCACCTCGGCGGGCTCCAGGTCGGTCAGCAGGCGGAAGTAGTCGGCCAGCACGGCGTCGGGAACGCGCATCAGTTTTTTGAACATCACCGCCGGTTCCTCGCTGACGCCGACGTAGTTGTCGAGGCTCTTCGACATCTTTTCGACGCCGTCGAGGCCAACCAAAAGCGGCATCAAGACCAGCACCTGCGGCTCCTGGCCAAAGTACTTTTGCAGGTCGCGGCCGACCAGCAGGTTGAACTTCTGGTCGGTGCCGCCCATCTCCACGTCGGCCTCGAGGGCCACCGAGTCGTAGCCCTGGGCCAGCGGGTAGAGGAACTCGTGAATGCCGATGGGCACGCCCCCGCTGTAGCGTTTCTTGAAGTCTTCGCGCTCGAGCATCTGCGCCACCGTCATCTGTGCGGCGATGCGGATGACGTCTTTGAAGCTGAGCTTCTCCAGCCACTCCGAGTTGTAGCGCAGCTCGAAGACCTCGGGCTCCTGCCGCAAGATCTTGCGCGCCTGCTCGACGTAGCTCTGGGCGTTGGCGCGAGTCTCCTCCAGCGTCAGCGGCGGCCGCGTCTTGCTGCGGCCGCTGGGGTCGCCAATCATGCCCGTAAAATCGCCAATCAGCAAAATCACCTTGTGCCCCAGCTCCTGGAACTGGCGCATCTTCCGCAAAACCACCGCGTGACCCAGGTGCAGGTCGGGGCGGGTCGGATCCACGCCCAGTTTTACGCGCAGTTTCCGCCCCGAGGCCAGCTTGCTCTTCAGGTCGGCGGGAGTGATGATCTCTTCGGTGCCGCGGGCGATGATTTTGAGGGCTGCGTCGGGCTCCATGACCTACAGAGTATACTCTACCCATAGGCGGGTCTTGGCCCGCGGGAGGCGAAAGTGCGCACCCTACTGGTTCTCTTGGCGATAGTCGGCGGCGTTTATCTGTACGGCATCAACTACGGGCTGGCCCTGGGCCTGCCCCCCTTCACCCCCGTCTACTACCTCAACCACAGCGCCGAACGCATCTACGGGGTTCGCGTTGCCGGCGGCAGCGACGCCGTCAAAATCAAGGTAAGCGGCAACCTCGAGAAGGGTCGGGTGACCATCTGGGTCACCCACAAAGACAAGCCCATCGCCAAACCGGTCACCTTCAAGGGCAGCTTTAACAAAGAACTCAAGTACAAGGTCAAGCCGGGCAGCTACACCGTTCACCTCAAGACCCAGGAGGCCCAGGGCAAGGTTCGTTACGACTGGGTTTCCACCAAGTTCAAGCCCTTCTAAGAGTCCGCCGCGCTGTCCCCGGACAAACACATCTGAGACACCTCAAATAAAATGTGGGGACCACTCCAGGAGAGAGGAGGTCCCCACGGATGCAGCTTACAACGGTTGGCAAGGAGATATGGAGAGCGGCAAGAAAGGC
>JALVWZ010000256.1 GCA_027023115.1 Thermaceae bacterium | reverse complement strand
CCCGGGGGCTATCGCCGAGCTGCGCAAGATGATGGGCGCCACCAACCCCGCCGACGCCCTCCCCGGCACCATCCGCGGCGACTTCGCGACGACCATCGACGAGAACGTCATTCACGGCTCCGCCAACCCCGCCGACGCCGAGCGCGAGATAAACCTCTTCTTCAGCGCTTCCGATTTCATCTAGCCCCAAGCAGACAGCGAAAGACCCCCGCCGCGGCGGGGGTCTTGTTGCCGTGGTGCAACTACTTTTCCGGCAGGAGCCGTAGCTCCACCGCCTTCCCGCCGGTAGTGAGCGTGCGGGCCGGGTTTTGCGCGCCGCGGCTCCTGATGGAAGCGGGTCCCGGATCGCCGCGCCGGTGCTCTGCGACCACGGCGAGCCGCAGATCGCTTGCCCGAATAGCGTTTCCCAACGCCCGCTTTATTGCCTCCTGGCCGGGCGGCGTTGCGGCTCGGGCGCTTGCAGCGTCGGCCAGGTGGGGCACGTATCCGTTTCCCAAAGCTGCCGCTCGCGGCGGTGACAGCGCCCGTGATAGCCGCAGGGTCGGCGGGGTTTTTGGGAAGCTCATCGTCATACTTTACCAATTCGCCGTGGTTCATGGGAATTTGGAGCTGGCACAGGCGTGTAACGTGTGCTAGCCTGAGCGTTGAGGTGCAACGATGATTCGGATCGCAGCAGCCTAAACGGCACCCCCGTACCCGCAAGGTATCCGCTCTTTGACACTCACGGCGGCCTTCGGGCCGCCGTTTCGTTTGGAGGCGAGATGTACGCCATCGAAGTGAGTAACCTGCAAAAGACCTTTTCTAGCCGCCAGGGTTGGTTCGGGCCGCAAAAGACCGAGCGCGCCCTGGACGGCGTGAGCTTTCACGTGGACGAGGGGGAAACCTACGCCCTTTTGGGCCCCAACGGTTCCGGTAAGAGCACGCTGATCCGCATCCTGGCGACGCTGCTCTTGCCCGACGCCGGCTCGGTGCGGGTGCTGGGCAACCCCCTACCCGGTGGCGAGGCGGAGCTGCGGCGCCGCATCGGGCGCGTCAGCGTGGACGCTGCGTTTTACAAGAAGCTCTCGGCCCGCGAGAACCTTCTCTACGCCGCCCAGCTCTACCGGCTCGAGCCGCGCCGGGCCGAGCGCACGGCGCTGGCTATTTTGGAGCGGCTGGGGCTGGACCAAAGGCGCTTTTACGACCCCCTGGAGGAGATGAGCCGCGGAATGCAGCAAAAGATAGCCATCACCCGGGCGCTCCTGCACGACCCGCCGCTGCTCTTGCTCGACGAACCGACCACCGGCCTCGACCCGGCCAGTAAGCGCCAGGTGCAACTCTTTTTGGAGGAGCTGCGCGCGGAGCGGGGCACGACCATCTTCCTCACCACCCACGACATGGCCTAGGCGGAGCGGTTGGCGGAGCGCATCGGGTTTTTGGCGCGGGGACGGCTGGTGGCCGAGGGCGGCGCCGCCGATCTCAAGAAGCGCGCCGCCGCGCCCGACCTGGAAGAGGCCTTCATCCGCCTGACCGGCGAAGACTTCAAGAAGGACGGAAAAGAGGAGGCGTTATGATCCCCGCTTTCATGCGGCCCCTCTGGGCATTTGTATTTCGCGACTGGCACCTGACGCGGCGCTACTTTTCCTGGGTGCTGGTGTTCACCTTCTATTCCCTGGTCAACGCCGCCACCATCGCCCTCATCGGGGTGGCCGCGCAAGACTACCAACTAACCTTGACGCTGGTGCTGGGGGTGCTCCTTTGGAGCTTTCTCTCGGCGATGTTCCAGGAGATCAGCAACTCGATCAGTTACGAACGCTGGGAGGGTACGCTCGAGTACACCTTCATGGCCCCGGTGCATCGCCTCACCCACCTGCTGGGGGTGAGCCTCTTCGCCGTGGTCTACAGCGTCGTACGCACGGTGGTGATCATGGTGGGGCTCTTGCTGTTCGTCCACGTCAGCTTTGCCGGAGCCAACCTGCTGGGCGTGCTGGTGGTGCTCCTGGTGGCTAGCGTGGCCTTCATGGGCCTCGGCTTGGTGGCGGCGATACTGCCGGTGCTCAGCCCCGAAAACGGCGCCCAGGCCACCAACATCGTTCAGGGCCTGCTCCTCTTGGTGAGCGGCATCTACTACCCGGTGGCGGTGCTGCCCGCCTGGGTACGACCGCTCTCGGCGCTCTCGCCCGCCACCTACGCCCTGGCGGCGGCGCGCAAGCTGATGGGCCT
>JALVWZ010000255.1 GCA_027023115.1 Thermaceae bacterium | reverse complement strand
CGGTGGAGCTGCCGCCAACCTTCGGCTGGCCCAACGAACGGCTCCTCTACCTGCTGGCCGGGGGCGAAAAGGCGCTGGTGCGCTCCGCCGAGTCAGCCGAAGACGAGGCAACCGTCGGGGCGCGCCTGGTCGAAGAGTCCCAGCTGAGCGCCAGCGACGTTCTGATTGGCGTGGCCGCCAGTGGCAGCACCCCGTTTACCGTGGCCGCGGTCCGCGCCGCCCGCGAGCGAGGCGCGTTTACCGTGGGCATCGCCAACAACCCCGGCACCCCTTTGCTGGAGGAAGCCGAGGTGGGCGTCTTGCTCGACACCGGCCCCGAGGTAATTGCCGGTTCCACCCGCATGGCCGCGGGAACCGCGCAGAAGGTGGCTCTCAACCTGCTTTCCAGCCTGACCATGCTGCGGTTGGGGCGCGTTTACTCGAACCTGATGGTCGGGGTCCAGGTCTCCAACGAAAAGCTGGCCCGGCGCGGAGCACAGATCGTCTCCCTGATTAGCGGCGCCAGCCCCGAAGAGGCGGCGCGGTCGCTGGAGAGCGCCGGCGGCGACGTGCGCCTGGCGGTCTTATTGCTGCGCGGCTACGACCTGGAAGAGGCGCGTGACAAGCTGGCGGCGGCCGGCGGCAACCTGCGCGAGGTGATTGGATGAAACGAGCGTTATTGATTTTGCTGTTGCTTGCCGGGCTGGCTCGTGCCGCTGACGGCGGCAGCTTCATGGTCCTGTCCTTCCGGGGCAGCCAGCCTCCTTACGACCTGATCGAGCGTTACCACCCCAGCGGCGTGATCCTCTTCCCCTCCAACCTGAAGGGCGACCCGGTGGGGATGGTGCACGCGCTCAGGCAGCGCTACCCCAAGCTGCTGGTCCTGATCGACCAGGAGGGCGGTCCCTTCTATACCTACCGGGCGCCGGGCGTGCCCCGGTTCCCAGCGGCCATGGCGCTGGCGGCCAGCGGCGACGCCGAGCTGGTGCGGGCCGTCGGACGGGCCATCGGCAGCGAGATTGCCTACCTGGGCGCGAACGTTGACCTGGCGCCGGTGCTCGACGTCAACGTCAACCCCAAGAACCCGATCATCGGCATCCGCAGCTTTGGGGCCGATCCCGACGCGGTAATCCGCTACGGGCTGGCATTTGCCCAGGGGCTCCAAGGGGCCGGCGTGCTCTGGACCGCCAAGCATTTCCCCGGCCACGGTGACACCCAGACCGACTCGCACACCGGTTTGCCCATCGTGGACAAGCCGCTCGGCGCCATCGAGAAGGTCGAGCTGGCTCCCTTCCGGGCGGCGGTAAAGGCGGGGGTGCCGCTGATCATGACCGCCCACATCCTCTATCCGGCCCTCGACCCCGACTATCCGGCCACCCTCTCGCACAAGATACTCACCGGCCTGCTTCGCGAGAAAATGGGCTACGACGGCCTGATAGTCACCGACGACATGGGTATGCGCGCCATTGCGGACCGCTGGGGCGCCGGCGAGGCGGCGGTGCGGGCGGTGGAGGCCGGGGCCGATCTGGTCCTGGTCGGGCGCGGCGGCGGCACCGCCGACGAGGTCTACCAGGCACTCAACCAGGCCATCGCCAGCGGGCGCATCAGCAGCCAGCGGCGGCAGGTTACGGCCGCCCGTCTGGCGGCGGCGCGGGCGCGCACGAACCCGCCCGCTCCCGAACCCGACTGGAAAGAGCTGGACACGCTCAACCTGAAAGCGGCACGGGCGGGCGTTACCTGGCTCAGCGGCGAGCTGCCGATTCCTGGAAAGGGCACTTTGGTGATCGGCCCCAAGATAAGCAAGCTCTGGGGGGCCGAGCCCAGCCTGGCCGAGTTGGCCCCTAAGTACCTGCCCGGCTCGCACTATCTCGAGGTCCACCAAAAGCCGACGGGCGGCGACATCACCACGGCGCTCGAGCGCGCCCCCAAGTTCGACCGTATCGTCCTCGGCACCTACCACTGGCTGGGTAGCTTACCCGACGAACAGGTCTGGCTCTACGAGGCACTGGCCAAGACCGGCAAGCCGGTCTACGTGGTGGCCCTCGGCAACCCCGACGATTACACCTACCTGAGCCCCGCTCCTGCGGGGTACCTGGCGACCTACGGCTACCGCGCGGCGCAGGTGCGCGCCGCGTTGGAAGCGCTCGCGGGGGTATACACCCCCACGGGCAGACTACCGGTCCCGGTGGGTCCGTTCCCCATCGGCGCCGGCAAAGGGAGGTAAG
>JALVWZ010000254.1 GCA_027023115.1 Thermaceae bacterium | reverse complement strand
TGGAGGCGCACAAGGGCCTGCGCATAGACCGCTACAAGGTAGAGGCGGTGCTGGGTATGGCCGACCCGTTGCGCATCGCCGACGTGGTGGCCGGCTATACCACCTGGAACGTGGCCGACAAGATGGCGGTCCTGGAAACCACGGGCGTGGAAGAGCGGCTCAAGAAGGTGCTCTTTACGCTTCTGCGCGACCTGGAACGCTTTGCCCTCGACACCAAGATAGCCGCCCGGGTCAAGGAGCAGATGGACGCCAACCAGCGCGAGTACTACCTGCGCGAGCAGATGAAGGCCATCCAAAAGGAGCTGGGTGGCGAGGACGCCGTCGGCGAAACCGAAGAGCTGCGCGAGCGCATCAAGGAACGCGGCATGCCGCCCGAAATAGAGGAAAAGGCTCTCAAGGAGCTGGCCCGCCTCGAGCGCATGCAGCCCGGCAGCCCCGAAGCGACCGTGGCCCGCACCTACCTCGACTGGCTCCTGGACGTGCCCTGGCGCGAGGCCAGCGAAGACAGCATAGACATCGGGCACACCCGCGAAATCCTCGACGAAGACCACTACGGCCTGGAAGAGGTCAAGGAGCGCATCCTGGAGTTCCTGGCGGTCCGCCAGCTGGCCGAGGAGGGTGAAAGCTACAAAGGCCCCATCCTTTGCCTGGTTGGGCCTCCGGGGGTGGGAAAAACATCACTAGGACGTTCCATCGCCCGCAGCATGAACCGCGAGTTCGTGCGTATAAGCCTGGGCGGCGTGCGCGACGAGGCCGAGATACGCGGCCACCGGCGCACTTACATCGGCGCCCTGCCCGGCAAGATCGTCCAGGCGATGAAGAGCGCCGGCGTGGTCAATCCGGTCTTCCTGCTCGACGAGATAGACAAGATGGCCTCCGACTGGCGCGGCGACCCGGCCAGCGCCATGCTGGAAGTGCTCGACCCGGAGCAGAACAAGACCTTTACCGATCACTACCTCGACGTCCCCTATGATCTCAGCCGGGTATTCTTCATTACTACCGCCAACAGCCTCTCAACCATTCCCGGGCCGCTGCGCGACCGTATGGAGATCATCGAGATTCCCGGATACACGGCGCTCGAGAAAGAGCAGATCGCCAAGGGCTTCCTCTGGCCCCGCCAGCTCGAGGCCGGGCGCATGCAGGGGCGGCTAAAAATCGCCGACGCCGCCATTCGCCGCATAATTCACGAATACACCCGCGAAGCGGGCGTGCGCGAGCTGGAGCGCCAGCTGGCCAAGTTGATCCGTCGCGCCGCCAAGCGCTACATCGAAGAGCCCTGGGAGGGCGAACGCGAGATCGTCGAAGCCGACCTGCCCGATTACATGGGCGTGCCCAAGTACCGCCCCGACAAGCGCGAGGAACTGCCGCAGGTGGGCGCGGCCCAGGGGCTGGCCTGGACGCCGGTGGGCGGGGTGCTGCTCACCGTTGAGGCGCTAGCCGTACCCGGCAAGGGGAACCTCAAACTCACCGGTAACCTCGGCGACGTCATGAAGGAGTCGGCCCAGGCGGCGCTCAGCTACCTGCGCGCCACGGCCGACCGCTGGGGTCTGCCCGAAGGCTTCCACACCCGCTGGGATCTGCACGTCCACGTTCCCGAGGGGGCCACGCCCAAGGACGGCCCCTCAGCGGGAATAACGATAGCCGTGGCCATTGCCTCGGCCCTCACCGGCCGCCCGGCCCGCATGGACTGGGCCATGACCGGCGAAATAACCCTGCGCGGCAAGGTGCTGGCCATTGGCGGCCTTAAGGAAAAGCTGCTGGCCGCCCATCAATCGGGCATCCGCCAGGTCATCCTACCCGCCGAGAACGAGCCGCAGCTGGCCGAGGTGCCGGAGGAAGTTCTGCGCGACTTGGAGATAAAGCTGGTGGAGCAGGTAGAGGACGTTTTGCAAACGGTCCTCCTGCCCCCGCCGGAGCCAACGCCGCCGGCCGACAAGCCGTCCCTGCGCCCCGAAGCCTGATACCTTCAAAGAACGATAGGGCGCCGGCCGCCAGCTCAGGCGGCCGGTCCTTCGTAAAGGGTGGTTCGAAACTCGCCGGGCCAGTCGCTGCGCAATTGCTGTGAGACGGCGCAACCGTGATGCATGTGGCGTGGCTGTAGTGCCAGCAGGAAGAGTACGTGGCTTGTAGAGAACGCGAGTGTGCAGGCGTTAGGGAGCTGCTCCTCGGCGTTTCCGAGAAGGCGCCGGGTATATGCGCGACGGTCCTCTCTGGCGAAATGTTGGTATACCAGAAGGGAGTTGTTTTGTTCCCAAAGACGTCTCAACTCGGACCAGAATACGTACTTTTCTGAGGAGCTTCCGCCATAAGACACCGATTTCGTTTCGATGCCGATATCAGGGTCGAGGAAAACGAGATCGGTACTTCTAGCTTCGGCCGTGAGTTTTGCGAACCAGGCATCGCGTTCGCTCGCCGCTTTTGGTACGGGCTCACGAAAAAAGCGGGCGGATGAGAGGAGGCCGGAGTTCTCAATCGCCCCTACGTCGCGCCGCCTGTTTTTCACAACCGCTTCGTGCAGAGTCTTGAAGAGCTTGGGGTCAAAATGAGACCAGCGCTCACTCTCGCGCAGATAGTCAACGCGCCCGCCGTCGGAGCTGCCGTCGTCCTCGGTTAGCATCCAGGCTAAAAACAAGCTCATCCTGCTTACAGAGAGTGCGGTTCGCAGCAGACCGTACTTACGGTAGTCGTTAATATCACCGAAGTATTGGTTTTTCATGTATTCAGCCTAACAAAACTTCTTTCAGCGTATTGGAGAATCAGGGGGTATGCAGCGGCAGACCGTTTCTAGATGCAGCTTTTAGCTGTAACTTCCCAACGCGTTGTTCGCGCCACCTACTCCTCGTCACCCCAGCGAAAGCTGGGGTCCAGGACCGAGTCGGTGGTCGGGGTTGGGGCGCTGCTTCGTCATCGTTGTTCTCTGTTCGTCACCATTGTTTCTTGAAGTCTCCACGAGCGACGGGGACTTCGCCGGTCTGGACTGGCTCGCGCGAGCCATGGATTCGCTTGGCTGGAATGACGAAACAGCGGTAAGTAGCCTGTAGCTTGTGGCTTGTAGTCGTTGTTCGTGACTCGCGGTGTGTCTTGTCGTAGGGGCGGACCCGTGTGTCCGCCCCGCGGGTTCGTACTGCGTTGTTCGTAGTGTGTGGTGAAGGTGACGGGATGGCCCGTAGCACGCAACTCGTTGCGAACGGGACGACGGCGCGAACGGGACGACGGCGACAGAGTCTTGGCGGCTCGTGCGGCATGGACCCCGGATCTCGGCCGACGCGTCCGGCCTCGTCCGGGGAATCGGGGAAAGGCGGCAAGTAGCTTGTAGCTTGTGGCTTGTAACTTGTAGTACATCTCGTCGCTGGTGAGGACCCGTATGTCCGCCACATAAGTTCTTGGTGCGTGGTTCGTGGTGCGTGGTGTCAGCGACGGGATAGCCCGTGGCTCGTAGCTTGTTGCAAAATAAATCTCCCTCCCCTTCGGGGGGGGGCTGCCTAAGCCAGACGTCTGGTGCCAAGTCGCGGCTCGCCCGCTTCCTGCATCCCACCAACAACCCCCCTCCGGCGGCTTCGCCGCCACATCCCCCGCTGGGGGAAGCAAAAAATAGGATCGTGGCCCGTAGCTTGCAGCTCGTGGCCCATAGCTTGTTGCAAAATAAATCTCCCTCCCCTTCGGAGAGGGCCAGGGTGTGGGTTTTGGGCGTTGCCTTAGCCAGACGTCCAGCGTCGAATCATGCCCCCCACCTCCCCCACTGGGGGAGGCATGGTAGGCACGCGGCTTGTGGCCTTGTAGAAGCGCCATGCCCCGCTTTTGGCTTTCTATTGGAGGGACCTGGTGAGCAACGTGACGGGAAATTACGGCTACGGTGCAGGTGTTGGGGAGGCGTACCGAAATCCTTTAGAGAAAGAGAAATGGCAATATATGAGTGGACCGGCGCGAAGCCGCAGTTAAATACATACGGCTGTCGTAAGTCTGCTGCGGTAGAATTGTCGCACAAATGGAGATCACGCAGAAGACACTAGGAGTTTTGCTGGTTCTCTTGCTATCTGTCTTCTTGATGATCAACCTGCACGAGCTAGGCCATACCGCCATGTCCTGGGTTCTCGGCGACCACAGCGCTTATTACCGGTTGGTAGAGTTCGGACCGCACGGTCTTCGTTGCATTGGCTGCAACCACTACAATGCGGCCGGGCTCGGTTACTGGAGCCGCGTCCTGGTGCCGCTTGGCGGCGTGTTGACGACGCAGCTCGTATTTTGGGTCTCGCTTTACCTGCTGGCGCGTTATCACCGCCTGCGCGGGGCTTATGCCTGGGTCTGGTTGGGCGTATTCCTGCTGGACGCGGCGGTACAGGTTGTGCATGTTCTGCCGGTAAACATTGCCGCCGTCCACGCCGAAACCGGAGTGGACCTGGCCGACGTAGGCTGGCTGATTTGCAGCCGCTACGGCATTAGCGCCGCCGTTTTCAAGCTGCTATTGGCTCTTGCCGGGGCAGGCTATTTGCTGCTGGCGGCTAAATGCTCGGTATTAGTGATGAAAAGTGGCAACTGAGGGCTGACTTGATGAGCGAAATGGTTTCGATATACGCGCACCAAAGGCATTCGCTAAGCTAAGTGGCCTAGTCAAGTCAAAAACGAGCTCGTATGGCGTATTGCGCGTAGGGCAATAACGAATGGCGCGCCTTGAAAAAAACCAGTACTTCAGGAGATATTCATCCTGACTACCATTAGCATTAACCAAACATTAAGCTGCCACCACTAAGCTTGAGCCAGCCCTGAGGGGCGCAAAGGAGAAGAGAACGATGAAAAGAAACAAGATCATCCTCGCGATCATAGCGGTACTCGGAGCATTTGGCCTGGTTTTTGCGGCTCAGCCCAGCACCTCGAGCCTATCAGAATCGGCCAAGGAGGCAATTCTTGAGGCGCTAACCGGACCCGAGGGCGAATACGCGGCCTATGCGATGTACAACGCGGTCATCGATAAGTTCGGTGAGGTAGAACCCTACGTATCGATCCGTGAGGCAGAGGGCCGGCACATCGAGGCGTTGAAGCGGCTGCTCGACAGGTACGGCGTTGCTTACCCCAAGGAAAACCCCTACATCGGTAAGGTGCAGGCCCCCGAGAGCCTTGAGGAAGCAGCCCGGGCATGGGCCAGGGGCGAAGTGGAGAACGTTGCGATGTACGATCGTTTGATTGGCGCCGTTTCCGGCTATCCCGATGCGATGCGAGTCTTCGAAAACCTAAGGCGGGCTTCCAAGGAAAAGCACCTCCCGGCCTTCCAGGCAGCGGCAGAAAACGGTGGCACTCTGACCAAAGCTGAGATGCAAGAGCTCGGGATGAGCCATGGCGGCCAGGGCCAAGGTTGTGGGAACCGCCAGGGCCAGGGGCAACGGCGCGGACGCCAGTAGAACAGATTCACATAGTCGGGCGGGGCCTGTGCCCCGCCCGTTCTTTGCGCGTTTCAAGCTGCCCGCGGGCAAACAGATTGGCGATGGCTTGAGCCGGGCGTATCGGCAGGTGTCGGCAACCCTTCATTGGGCAAGATTCGACTCTCGTTCGCAGAGCGATTGAAGCAACACTGACTGGCGCGACGAGGACAAGGTTCGCCGGTTCGTGTTCGAGGAGATGCCCGAAAAACTGCGGGCTGACGAGAAGGTGAAAAACGCCCTCGAGCAGGGCGACCCACAAAACGCGCGCATAGAGGTGGACCGGGCCGTCAGGCGGCTGGTGCTGGAGTACATGATGGACCATACCCAGCTTTATAAAGAGTTCACCTCGCGAGAAGACTTCAGGAGCTTCGTGGTTGACAAGCTGTTTGGATTACTCTCGCAGGAAAAATCGAGCTGATTGCCTTGACAGGCGATATTCTTGACCGTACACTTAATTTTGCGCGTCGGGGAGTAGCGCAGTCCGGCAGCGCACCTCGTTCGGGACGAGGGGGTCGGAGGTTCAAATCCTCTCTCCCCGACCAAACGCCAGGGGGCTCTTCGGAGCCCCTTTTTTGGGCCCGCCGCCGGGCGGTTGTAGGCTGGAGGAAGCATGCTCACGTTGCTAGGTGGTCTCGCAATCTTCTTGATCGGCCTCAAGCAGGCCAGCAACGCCCTCGAGGCCCTGGGCGGCTCCTCGCTGCGCCTGTGGCTGAGCCGCGCCACCAAAGGGGTGGTGCGGGCTTTTACCGCCGGCCTGTTGGTGACCGCGGTGGTCCAAAGCGGCACCGCCCTCTCGGTGACCGTGATCAGCCTGGTGGAAGCCGGGGTGCTAGCGGTGGCCGAGGGTCTGGCGATGAGCATGGGAGCCATAGCCGGCGGCACGGTGGCTTTGCAGTTGGCGGCCTTCCGGGTCTACGACTACGCCTTGCCGATAGTCGCGGTGGGCTACTTCGCCTCGCTCTACAAGCCGCTTCGCGACGCCGGCCGGGCGGTGGCCGGCATCGGGCTCTTCTTTTTGGGCCTTAGCGTGATGATTGGTGCAGTGCGCCCCGATACCCAGGGCCCTTTGATGCAGATGGCAATGAGCGCGGTGGCTAGCAATCCGCTGTGGATGGCCGGGCTGGCACTGGCCTTTACCATGCTGGTGCACTCATCGAACGCGGCGGCGGCGCTGGCGATGGCGTTTTACGTGGCCGGGCGGATACCCCTCGAGGCGGCCCTGGCGGCGGTGGTCGGGGCTGCGGTGGGCACCACCTTTACCCCGCTTTTGGCATCGCTGGAGGCGGGGGCCGAGGCGCGCCGGGTGGCGCTGGGGCACCTGATCTGGAAGACGGTTGTCGGCGTGCCGGTGCTTTTCTTTTTGGGCCCGCTCAGCGCCGCGGTAGCCGCTCTGGGTGGAGGCGCGGCGCGGCAGGTGGCCAACGCTCATACCTTTTTCAACCTACTAGCCGGCATTCTGGCGCTGCCTTTCATCCCCTGGTTGGCGCGTTTGCTGGAGCGTTTGGTTCCGGAACGCAAGCGGGTGATAGCTCCCAAGTATCTCTCCGAAGAGGCGCTTGGATCGCCGGCTTTGGCGCTTAGCCTGGCGCTGCGCGAAGTGGTGCGCATTTCCGACCACGTGCAGGGGATGATGGCCGATACGGTGCGGATCCTCGAGACCGGCGAGGGCGACATAGACGACGTACAGGCGCGTGAAGAGAAAGTTGACCGTCTCACCCAGGCGGTGGTGATGTATCTGGCGCGTCTGCGCAGCCAGGTAGGCGAGAACGACGCCGCCGAAAAGCTGCTATTGCTGGCGGGCGAGCTGGAGCACCTGGCCGATCAGATCCGCCGCCTGCTCAAGCAGCAGAACAAGCTGCGGCAGCAGGGGCTCGAGTTCAGCCCCGAGGGGCGCGCCGAACTTTCGGAGGCGGCGCGACGGGTGCACGCGCGAATGCAGGAGGCCTTTACCGCGCTGGCGACCGGCAACAAGGACCTGGCCGCCGAGGTGCTGGCCGGCCGGGCCGAAACCGAGGCCTACCTGCAGCGTTTGCGCCTGGCTCACCTGGAGCGGCTCAAGGACCAGCCGGAGAGCCGGGCCTCGAGCGCGGCCCACCTGGACATGCTGATGACCCTCGACGTAATCGACGCCGAGGTGAGCCGGGTGGCGGAACTGGTGCCCGGGGTTTACGGTGAGGGTGATGGCTAGGCTGCGCATTCTCGGCGGCAAGGCGCGCGGACGGGCGCTGAGGACCCCCGACTCGGCGCGACCGAGCCCGGTGCGTCTGCGTAAGGCCCTCTTCGACTATCTGCGCGGCCGTTACCCGGCGCGCGGTTCCTTCCTCGACCTCTACGCCGGCAGCGGCGCCATGGGGCTCGAGGCGGCCAGCGAGGGCTACCGGGCGACGCTGGTGGAGAGCGACCCGGCCGCAGCCCGGACTCTGCGCGAGAACGCCCGCCGGCTGGAGCTGGAGGTGCGGGTGGTGGAGGCGCCGGTGCGCGAGTTCCTCCGCCGGGCGGCGGCCCGCGGCGAGCGCTACCGGGTGGTCTTCCTCGACCCGCCCTATTCGGCCGATCTGCCGGCGGCGCTGGCCGAAGTGCTCGAGGCCGGCATCGTCGAGAGCGGTGGGCGGGCGATACTGCAGCACCCGCGCGAGATCGCGGTACCTTTTGGCGAGCGGCGCGAATACGGCTCCAGCGCCGTGACCATCGTGGAGGTTGAATGATGCACGCGGTTTATCCGGGAAGTTTCGACCCCTTCACCAACGGCCACCTGGACGTGGTGCGCCGCGCCAGCCGCCTGTTCGACAAGGTGACGGTGGCGGTTCTCTACAACCCCGACAAGCTGAAGAGCTTCATGTTTTCGGTGGGGGAGAGAATGCAGATTATCAGCGAGGCGGTAGCCGACCTGGAAAACGTCGAGGTAGATACCTTTGACGGTCTGCTGGCCGATTATATGCGCCACAAGGGGGCGCGGATCATCGTCAAGGGCCTGCGCGCCGTCTCCGACTACGAGTACGAGCTGCAGATGGCCCACCTCAACCGCCAGCTCAACCCCGACGCTGAAACCTTGTTCATCATGGCCGCCACCCGCTGGTCGTTCATCTCCAGCTCGATGGTCAAGGAAATAGCCCGCCACGGCGGCGACGTGAGCCGCTTCGTACCGGAACCGACCCTGCGGGCGTTGCGGGCCCACTACGAAAACCGGGAGGGCTAGCGTGGGCAGGTTGTTGCGAGGCCTGGCCGCAGGCGGCCAGCTAAGGGTACTGGCCGCCGAGACCACCGACGTGGTCGCCACGGCCCGGCAGCGGCACCATACCTCGCCCACGGCCACGGCGGCGCTGGGGCGAGCGCTCACCGGCGCGGCCTTACTGGCCTTTTTGCTCAGTAAGACCCCGCGCGAGCGGGTAACCCTGATAATCAGCGGCGACGGCCCGGTGGGAGGCATAGTGGCCGAGGCGGGGCTGGACGGGGCGCTGCGCGGTTACGTCCACGAGCCGGCGGCCAGCGCCGAGCTGCGACCGGACGGCAAGCTGAACGTGGGCGCGCTGGTGGGGCGCGGGGAGCTGCGGGTGATCAGGGCCCTGGCGGGCGGCGAGCAGTTCGACTCCACCGTGCCGCTGGTGAGCGGCGAGATCGCCGAGGACCTGGCGCACTACCTATGGCAGAGCGAGCAAGCGCCCTCAGCGGTATTGCTGGGCGTTCGTCTGGCGGCCGGAGGCTTGGTGGAGGCGGCGGGCGGGCTGGTGGTGCAGGTCTTGCCGGGGGCCGGCGAGGAAGTTCTGGCCGGCCTGGAAGAAAACCTGCGGCGGCTGCCGTCGTTTACGGAGTTACTAGTTGAGCGCGGCCTGCAGGGGGCGACGGAGGCGGTCATGGAAGGGCTGGGGCTCGAGTGGACCGACCTGCGCCCGCTGGGTTACGCCGCGGGTGAGGTGCCGCTGCGTTTCGAGTGTCGCTGCAGCCGCGAAAAGGCCCTCGCAACGCTGGCCTTCTTTCCGCCGGCGGAACGTGAAAAGATGGTCAAGGAAGACGGTGGCGCCGAGGTGGTATGCCGCTGGTGTGGCGAAGTCTACCGCTTTTCGCCCGTCGAGCTTACGAGCCTGGGTTCGCAAGAGGTGCGCTGTCCGGTCTGCGGCGAGCTTTGGTACAAAAAGCGCAGCGATGGCGTGGAGATGGTGTTTCCCGGCCGGGTTTGCAAATGCGGCACGCCGGTGCAGCTGCCGGAGAGCCCTAGCGCGTAAGTACGTCCAGCAAAGTAAATACGAACATGCTGGTCGAGATGACCACGTTGGCCTCGAA
>JALVWZ010000253.1 GCA_027023115.1 Thermaceae bacterium | reverse complement strand
TCGCGCCAACCCGTCGCCACTAGCTTCTCTCTTCATCCCAGCGAAAGCCGGGGCCCGGTACTTATCTAAAGGCGGGACCGAGTCTCCGCGTCGGCCGCGAAAGACGAAAGCGCCCTTCCCTTTGGGTAGGGGCGGGGTGAGGGTTTTGGGGCCGGTAAGGGGCTTGTGGCCCGTGGAAACAGCGCAATACGTCGCTTCGCGCGCTCGAATACGGCCTACCTCACCCCACCTCCTACACCCTACATCCCACCTCCTGGTACGGCAGCTTTGCCGCCACCGCCCCCACGGGGGAGGCCGAGCGGAATCCACGGCTTCCGGTCTCCGGAACGGGGCCCCACGGCCGTCGACTCTATGAACAACGTCTTGGAAGGTCACAGCTAGGATTGCCTCTCCAGTTGCACGACCTTCTGCTAGTAGAACGTAGTAGAGAAAGCGAGCCATTAACTCTAATCGGCTGCCTGGTAGAGCAGTGCTGGCATTTCAAGATCCCAATCGAGTGTAGAGATGGATAGTAGGCTAGATGTCATTTAGATGTCAATTTGAAAGGGGCCGAGTTCGGCCCCTTTCGCGTATACCGTCGTGGACGGCTTTCTTTTGGTGGCGGTGGGCGGACTTGAACCGCCGACTCCACGATTATGAGTCGTGTGCTCTAACCAGCTGAGCTACACCGCCGCGCGGCGTTCCACAGGCAAGTTTAGCCCAGCGAGGGCGGTGGGTCAAGCAAAAACTAGCCCTTCAGCAGCTCACGGGCGTGCTCCATGGCGGTTTCGGTGTAGGAGCCAGAGAGCATGCGTGCCAACTCGCGCACCCGCTCCTCGCCGCTCAACAATTCGAGCACCGCGCCTTGGCCGCGGCGGGCGACCCGGAAGTGGGTACTGGCGCGGGCGGCTATCTGCGCCAGGTGGGTGACTACCAGGACCTGCCGGCCAGCAGCAAGGCGCCCCAGCCGTTCGGCTACCCGCCCGGCCACCTCGCCGCCAATACCAACGTCTACCTCGTCGAAGACCAGCGTAGGCGCGTTGGCGCCGGTGTGCAGGGCCAGCGCCAGCATGATCCGGCTCAGCTCGCCGCCGCTGGCGGCTTTTTCGACGGGGGCCGGTTGCAGGTCGGTCGAGGCGGCGAAGAGAAAGCGCACCTCGTCGGCGCCGTGGCTCTGTGGTTCCTCTAGGGGCGAGATTTCGACCGCAAAGCGCGCCTCGGGCATGCCCAACTGGCGCAGTTCGCTCTCTACCAGCGGCCCCAGTTCTGCCGCCGCCGCTTCGCGGGCGCGGCGTAGCTCGCCGGCCCGCTGGCGCAGTTCGTCGTGAGCCTCCGCCAGCTCGTTTTCGAGCTCTTCGAGCCGGAATTCGGCGTCTTCCAGCTCGGCTATTTGTTGCCGCAGACCGGCGGCGAACTCGAGCACCCCCGGTAAGTCGCCGCCGTACTTACGGGCCAGCCGCTGCAGCGCCGCCAACCGCGACTGGACTTCTTCCAACCGTTCGGGGTCGGCCTCCAGTGAGGAGGCAAAAGACTCTATCTCGCGGGCGACCGCTGCCAGCGCCTCCACCGCCCCGTCCAAATCCTGCGCTAGTTGCCCGAGCGCACCGCTGAGCTGCGCCGCCGCCTGGGCTTCGCGCAGGGCGCCGCCAGCCAGGTCGAGGGCGTTTTCCTCTCCCTGGTTGAGCAGCTCCAGCGCCGCGCCCAAATGGCGCAAAATGTCGTCCACGTGGCCGAGCTGCCGCGCTTCTTCCTCGAGCTCGGCCAGCTCGTCCGGGCGCGGGTTGACCGCCTCTATCTCCTCTAATTGGAAGCGAAGCAGGTCCAATACTCGCTCCCGCTCGGCCATCTTTTCGGAAAGGCGGGCGTATTCATCCTCGAGCTCGCGCCAGCGCCGGTATGCGTTGCGGTAGCCCTCCGTTACCTCCTCCGCTACCAGCCGGTCGAGCATCTCGCGGTGACGGCTGCGCCGGCCCAGGGCCAGCGCGGCGTGTTGGGTATGGATGGTCAGCTTGTTTTCCAACGCCTCCGCCAGCTCGGCCAGCGTGACCACCTCGCCGTCTATACGGGGGATGCTGCGACCGCGGGTGACGCGGCGGCTGTAGGCGCGGCCGTCGAACCAGGCGGTCACCAAAAGCGCCTCGGCGCCGGGGCGGATCAGGCCTGGATCGGCCTTGGCCCCCAGCAGCAGCCCGAGCGCCCCCACTAAAATTGACTTACCGGTACCCGTTTCGCCGCTTATCACGGTCAGACCCGGCGGCAGCTCCAGCTCCGCGGCGGCGATGGTGGCCAGGTTCTTGACCTCCAAGCGTTCCAGCATCCCTTTGATTCTAGCGTAGACTAGGGGCATGAAAGCGCCTGCGGGCGCTTTGCGAAGGGGAGAAGGTGGAAAAGCTCGACATCGAAAAGTTGGTCGCCGACGCCGAGCAGTGCGTGCGCTGCGGCCTGTGCCTTTCCGTTTGCCCTACTTACCGCGATTACCAAACCGAGATACAAAGCCCGCGCGGCCGCGTGCTACTCTACGCCGACCACGCGCAGGGGTTGGTAGACGACCCGCTGAAGGTGCTGGAGGCGGCCTTCGACTGCCTGGAGTGCCGCGCCTGCCAGACCGTTTGCCCGAACGGTGTCAAGCCCGGGGAGGCGGCGGTGGACGCCAAGGTGACGCTACAAGAAGGCAGGCCGAAGAGCTTTGCGGTCAGGGCGGCGCTGACCATCTTTCACTACCCGATCTTGATAGACATGGCCAACCTGGCTTTGGTTGCTTATCAGCGGTCGGGTTTGCAGTGGCTGTTGCGTAAGACGCGTCTGCTGGAAAAGGTGGGCCTGGGCAAGTTGCAGTTCGCCGAGTCGCTGCTGCCCGGCCGTCGCATCAAGCCGGCGATGCGCCTTTTCTATCCGCGCCGGGTGGAACCGCCGCGAGGCGAGCCCAAGGGAACCGTGGCTTTCTTCTTGGGTTGCGTGATGAACCTGGTGTTTTCCGAGTCTTCCACTGCCGCGGTGGAGGTGATCAGGCGCAGCGGCTGGCGGGTGGTCATACCGCGGGAGACCACCTGTTGCGGAGCGCCGCACATTGAAGAGGGCGACTGGTACGGCTACGAAAAGCTGGCCAAGAAAAACCTCGATTACTACGGACGCCTCGAGGTGGACTACATTCTCACCGACTGCGCCGCCTGCGGCGCGGAGCTCAAGGGCTACGTCAAGCACTTTGCCGACGATCCGGTCTACGGTTCCCTCGCCGAGCGCGTAGCCGCGAAAACCCGTATGTTCTCGGAGTTCGTGGACGCCGAAGGCTTGCCGGGCTCGGCCCGCTTCCCGTTTGCCACCACCCATCAGCACGCCTGCCACGCCTGCCACGCCCAGGGGGTGAAAGAGCAGCCCGACCGGGTGCTCAGCTTCGCCACCGATTACCATCCGCTCGAGGGCAATACCGATTGCTGCGGATCGGCGGGAGTGTACAACCTGACCCACACCGAAGAAAGCATGCGCATACTCCAGCGCAAAATGGAAAACGTGGCCAAGACCGGAGCCGAGGTGCTCACCGTGGAAAATCCCGGTTGCCTTTTGCAACTCGACCTGGGCGCACGCCGCTACGGGCCGCCGGTTCGGGTGCGCCACATCGCCGAGGTGGTGCTCGAGGCCATGGAACGAGCCGAAACCGAATCTGCCGATTGAGCGCCGCGTAGCGCGCCTAGTCACGGCATAGGGCCAAAATCCAAACCCAGACACGCGCGAACTCAATCGGCCATCTCAGAACGAGCAGAGGCGGCCTTGGCCAAAAACGCCTTCCATCCGGTTGTGCGCTGGAGTTTGACAACGTTGTTCACGTTACCCCCGTCCGCTACTCCCGTCGCTATTGGCATCTTCCCTCGTCACCCCAGCGAAAGCTGGGGTCCAGGACCGAGTCAGTGGTCGGGGTTGGGGCGCTGCTTCGTCACCGTTGTTGCCATTCGTAACCGTTGTTTCCCTTGATCCCCGCGAACGACGGAGACCGCGCCGGTTTGGACTGGCCCTCGCGAGCCAAAGGCTCGCTTGGCTGGAATGACGAAACAGCGGCAAGTGGCCTGTGGCTCGTGGTGCGTGTTATCTCTTCGTAGGGGCGGACCCGTGTGTCCGCCCGGTCTGTGCGAGAGGCGAGTACGCATGTAGCTATAATCCGCGAAACAAAACCCTTCTCCTTGGGGAGGGCTGGGGAGGGGGATTTGGGCGCTGCGTAAACCAGACGTCCAACGCCGTTTCGCGCTCTACCCACTTCTTACACCCCACCTCCTACACCCCAACCACCACGCACAACGCACCGTCCCTCCTCCCGGAGGGACCTGGCGAACAACGTGTTGGGAGGCTATAGCTGGGCGTCGCAGCGCTTTTAGACTCAGACTCGCCCGCGGGTACCGCAATGACGGGCTTCCGCTAAGGCCGACTTCCCATTCCGTGCGGGGTGGCAAGCAAAACCACCGCAGAGCGGTGGTATTTGGCGGCCCCGACGGGACTCGAACCCGCGATCTCCCACGTGACAGGCGGGTGTGTTAACCAACTACACCACGGGGCCCCGCCTAGGGGCAAGTATAAGCGCAGTATGGGCCGTCGTCAACGAACCTTTTCGACCAGGTAAGACAGGGCATACTTGTAGCCGAGCGCCCCCAGCCCGGTTATTACCCCCGCGGCCGCCGGCGCGGTCACGCTGTGCCGGCGAAACTCTTCGCGGGCGTGGATGTTGGAAATATGGACCTCCACTACCGGCAGCGGCTGCGCCTGAACGGCGTCGAACAGGGCGTAGCTGTAGTGGGTCAGCGCCGCCGGGTTGAGCACTATTCCGCCAAAGCCCTCGGCGGCCGCCTGCTGAATCCACTCGATGAGCTGCCCTTCGTAGTTCGACTGCCGCAGCGTTACCGCCGTTCCCAGCTCGGCGGCCCAGGCTTCTACCTGGTTTTCCAGGTCTTCCAGCGTGAAGGTGCCGTAAACCTCGGGCTCCCGTGTGCCCAGTAGGTTCAGGTTGGGGCCGTTGAGAACCAGTATCATCAGCGCCTCCTACCCAGCATACCCCGCCACCAGCTCGCGCCACTCGGCAAAAGCGCTTTCCAGCTCGTCTTCGGGCACCTCTTCCAGGCGCAGATCGCCGAGGGCGTAGGGGACCACCCAGCGCAGGCCGTCGCTGCGTTTTTTCTTATCGCGGCTGATGTAGACGGCCAGTTCCCGCCAGGACGCCGGCGGGGGAGAGGGCGCTTCGGTCCAGCGCAAGAGGGTGAGAACGTGCTCGGTCAGGTCGGCGCCGCCGCGTTGGCGGCCGAGCAACGCGGCAAAGAGCATTCCATAGGCCACGGCGTGTCCGTGGGAGAGGCCGTGGTTGCTGGCGGCCTCGAGGGCGTGCCCTAGGGTATGACCCAGGTTGAGCTTCATCCGCTCGCCCATTTCCTGGTAATCCCCGGAAACGACGCCCGCCTTGACCGCCGCCGCCCGCGCCAGGTACGGCTCGAGGGCGGCCGACTGCGGGTGCAGTTCCCAGGGTTCCAAGAGGCGCCAGTCACCGCCGATGAGGCCGTGCTTGAAGGCTTCCACCAGCCCCTCGCGAAAGCGCTCGGGCGCCAGCGTGGCCAGGGTGGCAAGGTCGGCGTAGACGCCGCGCGGGGGGTGGAACGCCCCCACCAGGTTCTTTCCCTCGGGGAGGTTGACGCCGGTCTTGCCGCCGATGGCCGCGTCCACCATCGCCAGGGTGGTGGTGGGCCAGGCGCGCCAGGCGACGCCGCGCAGGTAGCTGGCGGCTACGAAGCCCGCCAAGTCGGTGATGGTGCCGCCTCCCACCGCCCAGACCTCGGCGTCGCGCGGGAGGCCAGCCTGCGCCAGCCGGCGCAGCAGCCGTTCGTAAACGGCCAGGCTCTTCGACTCCTCGCCCCCAGGCACCGCTTCCAGGACCTGCGGGTTATTGACCTTTGCCAGCTTTTCCGCCAGGTAGCCCACTTTGGGGTCGTAGATTATCGTCACTGGCACCTTGGGCTTGGGGACCTCTAGGTCGCGGCCTATGAAGAGGCGGTATTCGCTGGGTCTTTCGACGAGTATCTCGGTCAACGCTGTCCTCCCAGCTCCCAGAGCTTATCGATCACCTCGCGCACGACGTTGCGGGCGGGGCGGCCGTCGGTAGAAACGTGAACGTGGGCTTCTTTGTACATTGCTTCGCGCTGTGACATCAAGCGGCGGATGCGCTCGAGCGCGTCATCACCGGCCAGCAGCGGCCGCTGTCCGGGCCTGCGCAGGACACGGGTGTGAATCGTTTCCGGGCTGGCCCAGAGTGCTACCACCGGCCCGCGCTCGAGTAGCAGACGGCGGTTTTCGGGGTTGGTGTAGGTGCCGCCACCCAACGATAGAACCAGGTTGTCGCGTCCGACCAGCTCGCGGACCGCCTCGGCCTCCATCTTACGGAAGGCGTCCTCGCCGATGTAGCGAAAAATGTCGGCCACGCTCAGACCGCTGGCGCGTTCGATGTAGCGATCTAGATCCACGAAGTGGAGCATCAGCTCCTGGGCCAGCTCGCGGCCGATGCGCGTCTTGCCGACGCCCATGAACCCGGTCAGGGTGACCCAAGTGGTGGGCCTTGGCACCTCCAGGCGTTTCATCAGTACTCGCGCACCCTCTCACGGTAGGCGGCGACCCGCTCTCGCAGCTCTGCCAGGGTATCGCCGCCGAACTTCTCCAGGTAGGCGTCGGCCAGCACGATGGCGGTAAGCGCCTCCAAGATCACGCTGGCCGCGGGAACCGCGGTAACGTCTGAACGTTCGCGGGCGGCGTCGGCCATTTGGTGACTAACTACGTCAACCGAGGGCAGCGGCCGCATCAGCGTGGCGATGGGCTTGAGGGCGGCGCGCACCACCAGCTCCTCGCCGTTGGTCATGCCCCCTTCCAGGCCGCCGGCGCGGTTGCTACGGCGATACCAGCCGCGCTCCTCACTGCGGTAGATGGCGTCGTGCACCTCCGAGCCGGGTTTGGCGGCTGCGGCAAAGGCCTCGCCGATCTCCACTCCCTTGACGGCGGGAATGGAGAGGGCCATCTGGGCGATGCGCCCGTCCAGTTTGCGGTCGTACTGGACGTAGCTGCCCAGTCCGGGTATCAGGCCGCGAAAGCGCGTTTCCAAAAGACCTCCCAGGGTGTCGCCGGCCGCCTTGGCGGCGTCTATGGCGGTTATGGCCCGGGCTTCGGCCGCCGGATCGGTCATCCGCAGCGGGCTGTTTTCGATTCGTTCGCGTAACTCCCAGGAAAAGGCCACCCCAGACTCAACACCGCCCAGCATGGGCACGTAGGAGATGCTTTCCACGCCCAGCTCGCCGAGCAGTTTATGGGCGATGGCGCCAACGGCCACCCGCATGGCCGTTTCCCGCGCCGAGGCGCGTTCCAAAACGTCGCGCAGGTCCTTGTGGCCGTACTTGACGCCGCCGCTCAGGTCGGCGTGCCCGGGGCGGGGCGTGGTGAGCGCCTTCCTGCGCGGCCAGTTGCCGGCGGCGGGGTCCATTATCTCGGTCCAGTTTTGCCAGTCGCGGTTCTCGATAATCAGCGCCAGCGGAGCTCCGGTCGTGCGCCCGCCGCGGACGCCGGCGGCAAAGATTATCTGGTCGGCCTCGATGGCCATTCGCCGACCGCGGCCGTAACCCCCCTGACGCTTTTTCAGCCAGGGGTTTACGTCGTCTACCGACAGCGGCAACCCGGCCGGTAAGCCGTCCACTACCGCGGTCAGCTGTGGTCCGTGCGATTCGCCAGCGCTCAAGAAGCGAAGATTCACCTTTCCAGCTTAAAAGGAAAACGCCCCGCCTACAAGCGGGGCGTTTTGGAGGCGGTACTAAGATTATTTGCCGCTGTTTGTCTCGGGGCGAGGCATGTTCTCGTCGTTGAGGATGTTGGCGGTTATCACCAGCAGTAGCTCGGTATCTGTATTGTCCACCGTCGTCTGCTTGAAGAGGTTGCCGAGAATGGGTATGTGCATCAGGACGGGCACGCCCTGGGTGGTTTCGCGGCGCTTGGTCTGGATCAGGCCGCCGAGTACGGCGGTGTCGCCGTCCTTGAGGCGGAGGGTGGTGTCGGACTTCTGCTTGCTGAGCACGTCGATGTCGCCGGTTACCGGGTTGCGCTCCTTGATGTCGGATACTTCGCTCTCGACCTTGAGCACGATCTCGCCGTCGGCAGTGATTTGGGGGGTGACCCGGACGATAACGCCGATGTCGTAGGGGATGCGTTCGACCTTGTCTTTCACCACGCGCCTGATAAAGATGGTGGCGCCGGACTGGATGAAGCCCTGCTGGTTGTTAAGCACGGTAATGTTGGAGTCGTTGACGGTGCGCGAAAGCCCCTGCTTTTCCAGGGCGTTGAGAGTGGCCACGATGTTCAGTGAGGCCAAGCTGCGGGTAGCATCGAAGATTAGCGAGAGCCCATCGTCGATTATGCTGGCCACCACGTTGCCGCCGGAGATGGTGTTCCACTTTAGCCCGAGGTTCTGGACCAGGCTTTGCGAAACTTCCTGGATGCGGACCTGGACATTGACCTGCTGCACCGGGAAGTCGAGCTTCTTGATGAGCTCGTCGGCCATTTCGATCTGCTTGGCGGTGCCGGTGACGATGAGCGTGTTGGTCCTCTCGTCGGCGGTGATGCTGAGGTTGCTGTTCGTGACCGGAGCGGCGGCTTGTGGCTGCCCTTCCTGGCCTCCTTCGGCGGGCGCCGTTTGGGCGACGGCCGCTTGGCGCGCCTGGAGCGCTTCGGCCAGGACCTTAGCAACATCCTTGGCTTTGGCGTTGGAGAGGCGGAAGGTCTTTTGATAGATGGGCGGGCCGGCTTGCGGTGGCGAGATGATCTGCGCCAGAATCCGCTGCACCTCTTCTTGCTGCTTTTCGGTGCCACGAACCGCGATGACCTTTTGCCCTGGAACGACGGTGGCCACTATGCCCGCAACTTCTTTTTCCAAGAATGCCGCGACCTTGCCCGGGTCTCCACTGGGGATGTTGTAAAACTTGCGCACCAGCGGCTCTTCCGGGGTGGCTTGCTGCTCGGCGGGCTTTTCTTCGGGGGCCCCTACGGCGGCTTTGACGATTTCGAGCGGAGCCACCAGGATTACGTCGTTGTCAAGCAAAGCGTAATCCAGCTGGCCGTTACCATAGGTGGTAATCAAGAGGTCCCAGAGCTCGCGGAAGGGCTTGTCTACCCAGTCGATCTTGATGATCTCGTCGGGTACGTCCTTTAGCACGGGCGTGAGGTTGACGCTGCGCGCTGCTCCCTCGAGCACCGCTGGCAGGGTCATGCCCGCCGCGCCGGTCCGCACGGTAACGGGTACGTCGAAGCGCGCGTCTTGCGGAAGGTTGCCGGCCAGAGCGAGGCCAAGCAAGAGGATAATCAGGGCCAGTAAACGTTTCATACTTACTCACCGCCTCCAAGTTCCAGGGTTAGCGTGTTGTTTCCACTGCTGTCCACCAGCAGCACTCGTTCTGCCGTTATGGTTTTGACGAGAACGTTCTTGTCGGGGAAGGTTTGGCCTACCGGCAGAGCCAGGTAGCCGCTTGCGGTCCTGAAGATGGCTACCCCAACGGGCCCGAGGGCGACACCATCCAACCGTAGGTTCTCTTGCTCGGCCCATTCGGCCAGAGGGTTGGGTGGTGGAGGTGGCGGCGGTTCTGCGGACTCGCCGCTGGCGGGTTTCTGTTCTTCCTCGCTGCCATTGTTCGTGACGGGATTCTGATTTTCGTTGGCGGGCGC
>JALVWZ010000252.1 GCA_027023115.1 Thermaceae bacterium | reverse complement strand
ACCCCCCACCTCCTCATCGTCGACAACTACGACTCCTTCACCTACAACCTGGCCGACTATCTGGGCCAGTTGGGGGCGCGGCTGACGGTCTGGCGCAACGACAAGTTCGCCCTCGAGGACGTGGCACGGCTCGACCCCGACGGCATCGTCATCTCCCCCGGCCCGGGAACGCCCGAGAGCGCCGGGCTCTCCATCCCGCTCGTCAAGGAGTACGCCCCCCGCTACCCCATCCTGGGCGTCTGCCTGGGGCACCAGGCCATCGGCGCCGCCTTCGGGGCGCGGGTGGTGCCGGCGGTGCGGCTGATGCACGGCAAGACCAGCCCCATCGAGCACTCGGGGCAGAGCATCTTCATGGGCCTGCCAAGCCCCTTCACCGCCACCCGCTACCACTCGCTGGTCATCGACGACCTGCCGGGCAAGCTGGAGGTGCTGGCCTGGACGCCCGAGGAGGGCCAGCAAACCATCCAAGCGGTGCGCCACGTGCGCTTCCCGACCGTCGGCGTGCAGTTCCACCCCGAGAGCATTCTCACCGAACCGGGCTTGCAACTGCTCGCTAACTGGCTCGGCGAGATCGAGCTTTTCTGGAAGACCCACCCGCGAAAGGAGGAGCAAAAATGACCGAGTTCTACAAACTTCTCGACGGCCAACCCTTGAGCCAGGAAGAGGCCCACACCCTGATGGGCCGGATGATGGCCGGCGAGCTCTCGCCGGTACAGACTGCGGCGGCGCTCACGGCGCTGAAGGTGCGTGGTGAAACGCCCGACGAGATCGCCGGTTTCGCCCGCGCCATGCGCGAGGCGGCCCGCGCGGTGGAGGTGGCGGGGGAACTGATGGACGTGGTGGGCACCGGCGGCGACGGCGTGGGCACCTTCAACATCTCCACCACCACCGCCTTCGTGCTGGCCGCCGCCGGGCTGAAGGTGGCCAAACACGGCAACCGCGCCGCCAGCTCCAAGAGCGGCTCCGCCGACGTGCTGGAGGCGCTGGGGGTGAACATCGAGCTGGAACCGGAGGCGGTGGCGCGAATCATCGAAGAGGTAGGCATTGGCTTTCTCTACGCCCGCACCCACCATCCGGCCATGCGCCACGTGGCACCGGTGCGGGCCGAACTGAAGACCCGCACCGTCTTCAACGTGCTGGGCCCGCTTACCAACCCGGCCCGGGCCCACTACTTCCTGCTGGGCGTCTACAGCCCCGACCTGCTCGAGCCAATGGCCTACGCCCTGGCCGAGCTGGGCGTGAAGGGGGCCTGGGTGGTCCACTCCCGCGGCACCGACGAGCTGACCCTGGGCGAAAACGAGGTGGTGGAACTCAAGGGCGGCAAACTGCGCCACTTCTCCTTCAACGCGGCTGACTTTGGTCTGGAACAGGCACCGCTCGAGGCCCTGGCCGGTGGTACGCCGGAAGAGAACGCCGCCCTCACCCGCCGCATCCTGGAAGGAAAGGAGCAGGGCCCCAAGCGCGACGTGGTGGCTCTCAACGCCGCCGCCGGTCTGGTGGCGGCCGGTAAGGCGGCGGCGCTCGAGGAGGGTCTGCGCCAGGCCCAGGCCATCCTCGACGAAGGCCGCGGCGCCGCTGTGCTGGAGCGGCTGGCGGCAGCCAGCCAAAAATAGGGGCGGGCTCCCACCCGCCCCAAGGCCTCCGCTCCGGTCAGGGCGCGGTGTATTTTTCCTGGTCGCCGGCTATGCGCAGGTCCAGGCCGCGTAGGCCGACGGGCGTCTCGTTGAGTGGCTGGCTCGCGATCTCGCCAATGGATTTGTTGCTGCATATCGCCTCGGCGGAGGTCGTTACCTCATCGCCGCTGTCGGGGTAGACGTCCGTAAAACCATCGAGGTAGGTCAGGTCGGGCATCACGTATGCGGCGCCGTCGCCCAGATAGCCGCTGGAGGCCAGGGCGCTCAGCTCGATACCGTCCCAGCGCGCTTCCAGGTGAAAGCCGACCAGGTCGCCGCAGGAGTAACTGAGCCCGGAAAAGCTGGGTAGGTAGTCGTGGGTCATGGTCGCGTCGAACACGGCGGGCAGGTCTGGTTCAAACCGAACCGCTTTCCCGTCGGCAACGATCAAGCGCTGCAACGTCTTCTGAGGAGCGCTGCCGTGCTCGTAGGCGAAGGCCGAGACCAGATCATGGACCGCGAAGGTATACGAGGTATAGCTGCCTCCGCTGCTGTGCAGATAGTCGCTGAGAACCTCCGTCCCGTGCGGCGTAAGCG
>JALVWZ010000251.1 GCA_027023115.1 Thermaceae bacterium | reverse complement strand
CCAGGTAAGGACCCCGGTAGATTACCGGGTTGATAGGCCGGAGGTGTAAGCGCGGCGACGCGTTGAGCTGACCGGTCCTAATCGTCCGAGGTCTTGACCTTTTTCAGCACTAATACCTCAGGGCGGCCTGTAGCCCGTAGCTTGTAGCTTGTGGTGAGTTCTCAACGATATCACCACGAGCCACAGGCCACGAGCCACGAGCTGCAACCGTCACGCCACCAAACAGATCCACCGGGAATCAAACGAACAACATCGGATTCCCCCCGTGCCCATAGCGGCGTGGTCCCACCCGTTCCCATTCCGAACACGGCAGTGAAACACGCCAGCGCCGATGATACTTGGACCGCAGGGTCCTGGGAAAGTAGGGCGGTACGGGGGGTTTTTCTTTTGGTTAAGATAAATGTATGGGTAATAGTAAGGCTAGTAAGAATAGAGAATGGAATAGGGGTAGAAAGCTAGATAAGGAAATTAAGCTCTTCTTTATAAATCAATTAAAGGAAGCGCGTTTAGAGGCATTAAAAGACGCCGAGGGATATCAAAAGATATTGCACGTAGTAGAGAAAATGGGTTCATATATGACTGGGGAAATAAGGGGTTTAAATTATTATAGGAAGCGCATAGAGGAAGTAGCAAGTGAATCTCCTTATGCAACAGAGATACCTTATAAATGTCAAGCCTGGCACACACCTTTCAATAAGTTATATGAACTAGTGAGGCAATCACGCAACGACGCTATGCATCAGGGCGTAGTAGCAAGGCATCTAACACGCAGCCTAGTTCTCATGGCGTTGGTTTTGGAGGATGCAATGAAGGAGAATGGCAAAGTCAAAAACATTACTGACGTAATGATCCGCGATGTAGTTACGGCAGAGTTATGGCAGCCGATTAGTTTTGTCAGGCAGCAAATGTTAGTCAATTCATTTACACACTTGCCGCTATTCTATAAGGGAGAATGGAAGTTAATATCAGATTACGCAATTGTAATGTATATATCAGTAGATAGTAACAATGAACACAAGAAGCGCTTGATACACTCCGTAGGCGAAGCGATAGACAACGAGCTGCTATTAGAAGATGGAATTATCATAGACCTAGCAAAGGATGGAAGTATCAAGAGCGCAAGCAAGAAAGATATAAACGTTAATCCACTTGGAATTAGTGAAATAATAAATCAATCTGAGGGTAAGCCAATCTTGGTTACAGAAGGAAGAAAGTTACTCATTGGCCTTATCACGCCTTTCGATATGTTATGAGGAATCTGCGCAATGTCTATTTTACTCGTAGCGCAATAAGTAAGGTGGGTACTTGGGCGTTCGTGCGAATAACCCCCCTCCGGCCTGAGGCCACCTCCCCCCAAGGGGAGGCAGAAACTCGCAGCCCCTGGCTTGGGGTCCGTAACTCATGACCCGCGGAACGAATCTCCCTCCCCATTGGGGAGGACCCGGGTGGGGGTTTGGAAAGCAGCCTTTGGCTTATAGCTTGTAGATACACCTTGACCATCGTCGGAAAGCCCAACCGAACGACGACTCATCGCCCGGCATGGGCCCCGGGTCTCGCCCGCTTCGCGGGTTCGCCCGGGGAATCGGGGAAAGCGGTAAGCGGTGAGTGGCTAAGCGTAGCCGCTCCCACAGGATGCGGAAGCCGTGACGTCTCGGTCGAGGTGGGATAGAAGGGGCTTAGACAAAGCGGGCTACCTGATCGAAGGCCTTCTTGGCAATCACGGGAACCTGAGCGCCTTCGGCGGGGTAGCCGGTAACGACGAGCATGACCGGGCGTTCGTTGGCGGGGCGGCCCAGTAGTTCGCGCAGGAAGTTCATGGGGCTGGGGGTGTGGGTCAGGGTGGCCAAACCAGCGCTGTGCAGCGCGGCAATCAGGAAGCCGGTGGCGATACCTACCGACTCTTGAACGTAGTAGTGTTTGGTTCGCTTTCCATTTTCGTCAAGCCCGTAAGCCTGGGCAAAGACGGCGATCAGCCAGGGGGCGGTTTCCAGAAAGGGCTTTTCGGGGCCGGTGCCCAGGTGGTCGAGGACGGCTAGCCATTCCCCGGGAGCGCGTCCTGAATAGAACCTGCGCTCTTCTTCTTCGGCAGCTTGGCGAATCTTGCGTTTGGTGGCGGGGTCGGAAACGGCAGCGAAGAACCAAGGCTGTTGATTGGCGCCCGAGGGGGCGCTGGCAGCAGTGCGCAGGGCCAGCTCGACCACCTCGCGGGGCACGGGGTGGTCAGAAAACTCGCGCACGCTGCGGCGGGTGCGCATTTGCTCGTAGAAGGAGCGGACGCGTCGCAGCATTTCCTCTGGTTCGGGTGGGGTGTAGTTCAGGGGCTGGTAGCGGGCGGGCATAGTTCATTAAAGCAAAAGTTAGGCGCCCTAACGCTGGGGGTTAAGCGGGTCCAGGGGCCAGCGGTAGGGATTGGCGGCGATATATTCACGAATGCGGGATAGCGCAGCTTCGTTTCTAACGACATATTCCCAATAGCTGCGTTGCCGAACGGGTTTGCCGGGGGTTTGCCTGAGCAGGTTTATACGGCGGGTGACGGCGGATTTGTAGGAGCGGATGATTGTTGGAAGCGAGCCGGGCCTGGGTTTGCCGAAGGCTTCTGCGCGAGGTAGGGGCACGGCATGCCGTGCCCCTACCTCTGGGGACCAGGTCAATATGATTAGACCGTGAACGTGGTTCGGCATGATTACGAACGCATCCAAGCGGGCGTGCGAAAAGTGCCGAGGGATCTCCAGCCATAATTCCTGCGCGATGACCCCCATTGTTGATAGCTTGACCGAGTAGTCTACTACCCGGCCGAACAAATTGCGGCGTTCGTGGGTGACGATGGTAATAAAGTAGGCGCCGGGGGTTTTGTAGTCGTACCCCAGTATCCGGAGGGGGCGCCGGGCGGCCATGGGTTCATTAAAGCAGAGGCGGAGTTGGTAATGCTTGGTCAATATCACGCCGGGGGTGCCATACTGGTTCATATGAGCGCTATTTTGGAGCGGGCGTGCGCCAAGCTAAACCTGGGCCTGGCGGTGCGCGGCCGGCGGGCGGGCGGTTACCACGAACTGCAAACGCTGTTGGCGACGACCGATTTTTGCGACGAGGTGTTGCTGGTTCCGCGGGATGAGGGAGTAGGGCTGCGGGTGGGCGGACCGGTGGAGGCACCGGCGGGACGGGAAAACCTGGCCTGGCGGGCGGCGGAGCTCTACCTCGAGGCCGTGGGAGTGGACGGCGGAGTGGAGGTTCGTTTGGTCAAGCAGATCCCCGCCGGAGCGGGGCTGGGGGGCGGATCGGCGGACGCGGCGGCGGTACTGCGGGGCCTGGCCCGGCTCTACCCGGCGGCGGTGGACCTGGCGGAGCTGGCGTTGCGGCTCGGGGCGGACGTGCCCTTCTTGCTGCGCGGCGGACTGGCCGAAGCGCGCGGCGTGGGCGAGGAGCTTACTTTCTTGGAGCCGCTGGAGGCGCATTTCGTTTTGGTCAAACCGCCCTTCGAGGTGCCCACCGCCGGGGCCTACGCCGCCCTCGAGGAAAGCGACTTTGGCCCCGACCTGGACACGGAGGCCATTTTGCGGGCTCTTCGGCTGGGCGAGGTTCCGCCGTGGCACAACGACCTTGAGCGGGCCGTGTTTTTTGCCTACCCGCCGCTGGCCGACCTGAAAAAACTGCTCGAGGGCCACGGCCTGGAGGGCGTGCTGATGAGCGGCAGCGGCAGCACCCTCTTTGCTCCGGTCGAGAGCCGGGCCAAGGCCGAGTGGTACGCGGACGTGCTGGCGCGGCGCTACCCCGGTTTTTTCACAAAGGCGGTATCCACCAGCGCGGGGGCGGGCGGGTGAGCCTGGAGCGCGTCTGGTCGTTCAACTCGAGCGCGTTCGCTCCCGAGGCCGACGAAGCCGAGCTGGTTAACCCAGGGCTGGGCGGGCGCGGGCTTTGCCTTTACGTGAAGCAGGAGTTAGCGAAACTGGGCCTCGAGACCAGCGAGGCGGCGGCGGAAGACTGGGGCTGGCGGTTGGAGCTGCGTTTCGAGGGCCGGCGTTTTTGGATGGGCTGCGGCGCGGTCAGCGGTGAGCCGGGGCGGTTCCTGGTCTTTCTGAAGACGCGCCGGGGGCTGAGGGGGCTATTCGCCGGGGCGGTTTGGCGGAGCAGCTTCGAGCGACTGGCGACGGCCGCCGAAGAGGTCCTGAGGGCCCACCCCGAGATATTCGACTTGGAGGAAGAACCGGCTTGATGCGCCTTTCCGCACTCGACCGCGAGATCGTACGCCTTGCCCTGCCGGCTTTGGGGGCGCTGGCGGTGGAGCCGCTGGTGAGCATGACCGACACCGCCTTCGTGGGCCGTTTGGGGGCGGAGCCGCTGGCGGCGCTGGGGATTACCACCGCGCTTTTGGGGCTGTTCTTCGTGGTCTTCAACTTCCTCTCCTACGCCACCACGCCACGGGTAGCGCGTTCGCTGGGGGAGGCGGGGCGGGAGGCGGCCATGGAGCAGGCAGGGTACGCGCTCTGGCTGGCGCTCTTGCTGGGGGTGATGGCCACGGTGACGCTCGAGCTGCTCACTCCCTGGCTGGTGCGGTTGATGGGCGCGCGCGGCGCGGTCTACCCGCTGGCGCTGGGGTATTTACGGCTGCGGGCGCTGGCCGGTCTGGCCATTCTCTGGCTGATGGCCGCCCACGGCGTCTACCGCGGGCTGCAGGACACCCGCACCCCCTTTTGGGTCGCTTTTTGGGTCAACGGGGCCAACGTGGTGCTCGACTACCTCTTCATCTTTCCGCTGGGAATGGGCCTCTTGGGCGCGGCGCTGGCCAGCGTGCTGGCGCAGAGCGCGGGCGCGGTCTGGTTCTACCTCAACCTGCGGCGGTTGGGGGCGGTGCGCCCCTGGCCGGGACCGCAGCCGCTGCTGCCGTTCTTACGGGTCGGCGGCGAGATGCTGGTACGCACCTTCAGCCTGGTGGCGGCGATTACCCTGGCGGCGGCGGTGGCGGCGCGGGTAGGCACGGTGGCGGTGGCGGCGCACCAGGTGGCCTGGCAGATCTGGTTCTTCATCGCCATGACCGTGGACGCGCTGGCGATAGCGGCGCAGGCGCTGGTGGCCCGCTACCGCGGCGAGAACCCCGGGCGGGTGCGGCAGGTTGCCGACCGGCTGCTCTTTTGGGGGCTCTTGGTGGGGTTTTTCATCGCCGCGCTGCTGCTAGCCGGGCGGGCCTGGATCCCGCTGGTTTTCACGGACGACGCGGCAGTGCTGGCCGCGCTTTGGGGCATCTGGCCGCTGCTCTGGGCGGCGCAACCGTTGAACGCGCTGGTTTTCGTTTGGGACGGCATCTTCATGGCCGCCGAACGCTTCCGCTTTTTGGCGGCGGCCATGCTGGCGGCGGCGCTGGCGGGCGCGCTCGAGATGTTGCTGGTTGTGCCCTTTGGCTGGGGGCTGGCCGGCGTGTGGTGGGGCATGATCCTGATAAACGTCGTGCGCGCCGTGACGCTGGGCTGGGCTTACGTAAAACTGCGCTTGCTTTAGGACCGGCTCTTAACACGGGCGGCCGGGCGGCGCGATAGAATGCCGCTTGAGAGCGAGGATAGCTGATGAAGAAATGGCTGGCTTACGCGGTGCTGTGGCTCGGGAGCGCTGTTTTGGCGGCGGGGGGAGCCGGGCTGTACGGCGGCTATCCGGAGGTATTCGGCATTCAGTTCGTGACGGTCGAAGGCTGGCGCATGAGCGTGGGGCTGCTGCCCGGCGAGACAGCGGGCGAGTCGCCCTCGGTGGCGCTCTCGCTAGACTTGGTCCTCGCCGGCGGTGAGATTTTCAGCGACGGCGCGAGCGGCATGGGCAGCTCATATTACGCCGGCGCTGGCGGCACCGCCAGCCTGCTGCGGCCTAACCCGGAGGTGAACGGCCACGCCATGCTGGGCCTTCAGTTGTATAACTCGCAGGTGCCAAGCCTGGGCGTTTTCGCCGAGTTGCAGCTGGGCCAGCGCTTCACCTTTGCACCGCTGGGCACCAATCCATATCTGGGCTTTAGAGCGGGCATCTCGCTGCGGTAGATGCAACTTCCCAATACGTTGTTCATAGAGTCCGGGAGTGGGCGGTGCGTAGTAGGTAGTAGGAGGTAGGAAGTGGGAGGTGGGTAAGTGAACTGTACGTAGTGCGTGGTACTTGGTACGTAGTACGTAGTGCGTGGTAATCAGCCCGAATCGAGCGCGCCATGTGCGTTGGCGCGTTACGGGGTTTTCCACAAGCTACGAGCTACAGGCCACGAGCCGCTTTCCAAAACCCCCACCCCGGCCCTCCCCGAAGGGGAGGGAGATTTGCTTTGTTACAAACCGCGAGTCGCAGGCATCGAGTCGTCTTGAAACCACGAACCACAAGCGACGAAACGTAACTACAAGCCACAAGCTACAGGCCACAAGCTGGTTTTCTCGATTCCCTGGACGAGGCCGTCCCTGGCGGCCGAGATCCGGGGCCCATGCCGGAAGAGAAGCCGATGTTCTGTTGTCGCTGACGCGCAATGCTGGAACGTAGGGGAAGGTTTGAAACCTTCCCCTACCGGCTAAGAGCCGAAAACTGAACATGGTGCTTCTACAGGCCACAGGCCACGAACCACTGGCCATTTCATCACCACGCACCACGTACTACGCACCACGTACCCGCAGGGCGGACACATTGGTCCGCCCCAACGACGAAAACGCGCACACGAGCCGCAGGCCACTTGCTGCTGCTTCGTCATATCAGCCAAGAGAGCCTAATTGCTTGCGCGAGCTGGAATCCGGACCGGAGCAGTCTCCGTCGCTCGCGCGTGTCGTAAGAACAATGGTGACGACGCAAAGCCCCAAACGCGACTTTTGTAACGGTCCTGGACCTCAGCTTTAGCCAGGGTGACGAGGGAAGATGCACGTGGCGGCGAGGGTGAATAACGTATTCGAGTTCTACAGGTAGCGGAGGCCGTGCCTTAGAAGGGGTTGTTGGGCTTGACAAATATAAACATAACCGTTATGATTATATTTGAGGTGAACGAGATGACCAAGCAAGACCTTATCAACGGACTCAATCAGGACCTGGCCCACGAGTACCAGGCGGTTATCGCCTACACCGCCTACGCCGCCGAAGTGACCGGCCCCTTCCGGCCGCAGTTGCGCGACTTCTTCCTGGAGGAAGCCGCCGACGAGCTGAAGCACGCCCAGATGCTGGCTGACAAGATCGCGGCGCTGGGCGGCGTGCCCACGGTAGAACCGGCTCCGGTGCCCCAGGCGACCAGCGCCCGCACCATGCTCGAGGCCGTCCTGGCCGCCGAAACCGAGACCATCGAGCGTTACGCGGTCCGCATGGCCCAGGCCGAAGAGCTGGGCGAGCTGGCGCTGGTGGCCCAGATTCACGAGATGATCGTGGACGAAACCCACCACAAGGAAGAGGTAGCGAAGATGCTCGAAGGCTTTCCCGAGTAAATTCTTCGCGCGAGTATAGGGGGCTTCACCAAAAGCCCCCTCTTTTGTCATAATGGGTGTGTTTATGGCTTGCAAGATCGAAGAACTAACCAAACTAATAGAGAACAAGCACCTGCGGGCCACCGCGGCACGCTGCCTGATTCTCGAACTGCTGCACGAAACCCACCGGCACTACACCCCCGAGGAGATGCTGGAGGCGCTGCGCGAGCGGGGCACGCCGCTTTCGATCGCCACCCTCTACCAGAACCTGGCCAAGCTGAGCGACGCCGGCGTGATAGCCCGTTTCGTGGGGCCCGATGGCCACACCCGTTATGACGTCAACACCCGGCCGCACCATCACCTGGTCTGCAAGATCTGCGGGCGGATGGTGGACGTAGGCGTAAAGGGGCCGCTGGACGAGATCAAGCCGCAGGCCCTCTACGACGACGAGGCCGAGGAAGTGGCCGCCTGGCGCATCGACGAGATCCATCTGGAGATCCACGGGATCTGCCCCGCCTGCCGCGCCAAGCTGTCGCGCCAGGCGGCGCAGAGCGCTTGAACTTCTGCGGCTCGCATCTCCCGCATAGCGGAGGAGGTTTCCGATGAAGCGGTTGATCGAGCAGTTTCTGGAAAGCGAAGCCAAGGGCGGCGTCCTGCTTTTCGGTGCCGCCCTGGTTGCTTTCCTGCTCAGTAACTCCCCCTGGGCCCAGGCCTACTTCGACCTGCAGGGCGTTTATCTCAAGCTGCAAATCGGCGACTGGGTCCTCAAGAAGAGCCTGCTCCACTTCGTCAACGACTTCCTCATGGCCTTCTTTTTCCTGCTGGTGGGGCTCGAGCTAAAGCGCGAGCTGCTGCAGGGCGAGCTCAAGAACCCCCGGCAGGCGGGCCTGGCCGTGGCCGCCGCCCTGGGCGGCATGGTAACGCCCGCGCTCATCTACACCGTTTTCAACTTCGGGGGCGTGGGCGCGGCGGGTTGGGGCGTGCCCATGGCCACCGACATCGCCTTTGCGCTGGGAGTGCTCTCGCTGCTGGGGAAGCGGGTGCCGCTTCCGCTCAAGGTCTTCCTCACCGCCCTGGCTATCGTCGACGATCTAGGGGCGGTACTGGTGATCGCCCTCTTCTACACCAGCAATCTCAACCTCGGGGCTCTGCTGGTTGCTCTGCTGGTCTTTGGCTTCGCCCTCCTGCTGGGGGCGCTGCGGGTGCGTTCGCTTACGGCCTACATGCTGGTGGGGCTCGTGCTCTGGTACTTCGTGCTGCTTTCGGGGGTGCACGCTACGATTGCCGGGGTATTGCTGGCCTTCGCGGTACCCATTGGCCGGAGCCGCCCGCTCCCTGCTCATAACGAAGGAACCGTTGCCGACCCCGAGTTGCTGGAGGTCAGGCTCGAGAAAATAGAGGATGAAGCCCGTGAGGCCCAGTCCCCGCTGCACCGGCTCGAGCACATACTGCACCCATACGTGGCTTACTTCATCATGCCCGTCTTTGCCTTCTTCAACGCCGGGGTGGCGCTGAATGGAACTCAGATGGGGGTGGTGGCGCTGGGTATCTTTTTGGGTCTTTTGCTTGGAAAGCCGATTGGTATTTTGCTGTTCTCGTTCCTGGCCGTGCGCCTGGGTTTGGGCCAGCTGCCCGCGGGGGCGAGCTGGCGGGCCGTCGCTGGCGTATCTGTGGTGGCGGGCATCGGCTTTACCATGGCCCTCTTCATCGCCGGCCTGGCCTTTGCGCCGGTACTTTTGGACGAAGCCAAGCTGGGTATTCTGGCCGCCTCGGTGACGGCAGCGCTTTTGGGTACAGTTCTTCTTTGGCGCTCTGGTGGAAGTACGGCTCCGGAGGCGGGGTCTAGGGGCTGAAGGACCTTCAGTCACAAATGATGGAGATTGGCGGGGCTATAGTTTATTCTCACAATCATAGCGATAATGGATATGTACTAAAGGAGGACGTGATGGCCAACGAAGCGGAAAGCAAGTGCCCGGTAACGGGTGACGCCTACAAACAAACCACAATGGGCGGCAGCCTGGTGAGGGACTGGTGGCCAAACCAGCTAGACCTGAAAATCCTGCAGCAAAACCCGGCCGAACTAAAGCCCACGGACCCGGACTTCAACTACGCCGAGGCGTTCGCAAAGCTCGACCTCGAGGCCGTCAAGCAGGACCTGCGCGAGCTGATGACGACCTCGCAGGACTGGTGGCCCGCCGACTACGGCCACTACGGCCCGCTCTTCATCCGCATGGCCTGGCACTCGGCGGGGACCTACCGGGCTTTTGATGGTCGTGGCGGTGCGGGCACCGGCAACCAGCGCTTCGCCCCGGTGAACAGCTGGCCCGACAACGTCAACCTCGACAAGGCGCGGCGGCTGCTCTGGCCCGGCC
>JALVWZ010000250.1 GCA_027023115.1 Thermaceae bacterium | reverse complement strand
GGCTTTGACGACTACCAGGAGGGCGACGTGCTCGAGGCCGTCCGCCAGGTAGAGGTGGCCGAAGCCTAGTAAACTGCGTAGGTGATGCGCCGCTTCGTCGAAGCCCTGCTGCTGGTCCTCGGGTTCACCTGGGGGCTGGCTCCGCTTGCGCCGTCGGCCGTCCATCCGGCGGCGGGGCAGGGTTTGGGCGTCGAACGCACCTATTTGGAGGGGTCCGCTACCGGCCCCCACGCTTTGTTCACGCCGCTGTTCGCGAGCTTTGCGCCGGCGGCGAGTTGGCTCCGGGAACCTCCGGCGCGCGCGCTGGCGCAAGGCGGCGTGCTGCTGCCGGAAAAGAGGCGCTTTTTGCGGCTAGGCCGTTTGCGCTTAGAGGGCGGATAGCCAGGAGTAAGCTTCGTTTTTGGCCCCAGGCTCAAGCCCTCTCAGATGGGAGCAGATTATGAAAAAACTCGATACCACCGCGATTCTTCTCTTCCTGCTGTTCCTGGCCTCGATAGCGGCCATGTGGAAACCGTGGGCGCCCAACGAGCCGATGATCAACCTCGGCCTCGACCTCAAGGGCGGTCTGCGGGTAGTATTGCAAACCGACAACCCCAAGCCCGACCCCGACGACCTGGAAAAGGCCCGTCTGGTGATCGAAAACCGCATCAACGGCCTGGGCGTGGCCGAGCCACTGATTCAAATTGCCCAGCCCAATCGGATCGTCATCGAGCTGCCCGGCCTTTCGCCCTCCGAGCAGGACAAGGCCCTCAAGCTAATCGGCCAGCAGGCGGTGCTCGAGTTCCGCCTGGTCAAGCGCGAGGCCCAGGGCAAGCCCACCAAAGAGCTGACTCTCGACGACCTGGAAGGCGTGGAGTTGAAGGGGTCCGACCTGGTGGATGCCCGCGTCAACTTCGACCGCTTCCACCGCCCGGAGGTAGCGCTGGAGTTCACCCCCGAAGGCGCCAAGAAGTTCGCCGAGCTGACCCGTCAGAACATCGGTCGCCGCTTGGCGATAGTCCTCGACGGCACCATCTATAGCGCCCCCACCATCCAGACCACCATCGCTGACGGTAAGGCGGTAATCACCGGCATCAAGGACCTCGACGAAGCCACCCAGATAGCTCTGGTGCTGCGCTCCGGCTCGCTGCCGGTGCCGCTGCACGTCGAAGAGGTGCGCGCCATCGGCCCCACCCTGGGTAAAGACGCTATCCGCGCCGGCATCATCGCCTCGGTCATCGGTGCGCTGCTGATCTTCGTACTCCTCTACCTCTACTACGGCTTCTGGTTCGGCACGGTGGCCTCGGTAGGCCTCCTTTACATCGCCCTGCTGATCATGGGCACGCTCGCCGGCCTGGGGGCGGTGCTGACCCTCCCCGGCATCGCCGGCTTCATCCTCACCCTCGGCGCCGCCGTGGACGGCAACGTCCTTTCCTTCGAGCGCGTCAAGGAAGAGCTCAAGCTGGGCAAGAAGCTGCGCCAGGCGATAGCCGACGGCTTTACCCATTCGACGGTGACCATCCTCGACGCCAACATTTCCACCCTGCTGGCCGCCGCCGCCCTCTATCAGTACTCCACCGGCCCGGTGCGCGGCTTCGCGGTCATGCTGGCCATTGGTATCGTCGCCGCCGTCTTCTCGAACCTGGTCTTTAGCCGCTGGATGCTCGAGAAGATCGCCGCGTTCAAAGAGGTCATCCCGCCTTACTGGATCTGGGGCACCAAGATCCCCTTCCTCAAAGAAGCCCGCATCATCACTCCGGCCACCCTCACCTTCGCGGCCGCAATGGCGGTGGTGGTGTTGCTGCACGGCTTCAACCTGGGCATCGACTTTACCGGCGGCACCTCCTACCTGATTCGCACCGGTCACGAGGTGACCGTAGAAAAGATTCGCAGCTTCCTCGACGAGTCGGGCATTCCCGGCGTGAGTGGCAAGGAAGCGGTAATCACCGAGGTCGAATCCTCGCTGGCGGGCAAACGTGAGTTTACGGTGCGCGTCGGTATGCTCAGCAACGACGCCATGATCGCCTTACGCAAGGCTTTCGAAGACAAGCTGCACGCCGAGGTGCTGCAGTCGGAGGTGGTCGGTCCGGCGGTCGGCGCCGAGCTGCGCCACAACACGATCATGGCGGTTTTGGTGGGGCTCTTGCTGATTCTGATATACATGGCCTTCCGTTTCGACTGGACCTTCGGCGTGGCCTCGGTCATCGCCGTGGGCCACGACGTGGCCATCACCGCCGGCATCTTCAGTTTGCTGGGGCTGCAATTCACCATCCCCATCGTCGCCGCGCTGCTGACCATCATTGGTTACTCCATCAACGACTCGATCATCATCTCCGACCGCATCCGCGAGAACCAGAAGACCATGCGCGGCGTGCCCTACAACGAGCTGGTGGACATCTCCATCAACCAGACCCTCTCCCGCACGGTGATGACCTCCTTTACCACCATGTTGCCGCTGCTCTCGCTACTGTTCATTGGCGGGCCGGTACTGCGCGACTTCTCGCTTTCACTGCTGATCGGCATCGTAGTCGGGACCCTGTCCTCGATCTACGTCGTCGGTTCGCTGGTGACCTGGTGGAAGATGCGCAACCCGCCCAAGGGTAAGAGTAAGGTTCGTAAGAAGGCTCGCGCCTGAGGCGCCAAAAGCCCCGCCCAGATGGGCGGGGCTTTTACTGGCGTATACTTTGAGCAGGAGGCGGTATGCGACTCGTACACTGGATTTCCTTCATCCTTGCTCTCACCGTGGCCCTGGCGATAGCCGTGCTTTACGCCGTGCAGCCGGCGGCTCAGGTGGCGGTGCCGGCCGTGGGGACGGTATCGCTCTATCTGGTGATGTTGCTGCTGGCGGTCCTGGCCTACTTTGCCGGCTGGGTCTACTTCTTGGGTTACGCCTGGGCGTTGTCACGGGAGCGACGCGCCTGGCGGCGAGAAAGGCAAAAGCTCGAGGCCGAACTGCAAAAGCTGCGCGCCAGCCAGCCCGAGGAAATGCCGCGCATTCCCGACCGCCCGCCGCCAGGGGAGGCTGAGCAGTCGTAGTCATGCGGCGCTGGGTACTGGCCGCCTGGCCCGATCTCGAAAACGTAGAACGCCTGGTCGCTCAGTTTGGCTTGCCGCCCGAGTTGGCGGCGCTCTACTGGCGGCGTGGTTTTACCAGCCGCGCCGAGCTCGAGCCGCCGCTCGCGCCCCCCAAACTCCCTGGTCTGAACGCGGCGGCCGCCAGGATCGTCGCCGCAATCGAGAAGGGCGAACGGATCCGCATCCACGGCGACTACGACGCCGACGGCGTGAGCGCGGCGGCGCTGCTGGTGCTGGGCTTGGCCGAGCTGGGGGCCGAGGTGCACCCCTTCATTCCTCACCGTCTGCATGACGGCTACGGCCTGAGCATGGAGCGGGTGCCCGAGCACGTCGAGGCGGCCGACCTGCTGATAACCGTGGACTGCGGCATCAGCAATCATCGTGAACTGGGCGCCATCGCCGCCGCGGGGGTCTCGATAATCGTCACCGACCACCACCACGTCGGCGAGCAGAAGCCGCCCGGAGTGGTGGTCCACCCGGCGTTCAGCCCCGAACTGGAGGGCGTTCCCTGGCCCACCGGTTCGGGGGTGGCCTTCTTTCTCCTCTGGGCGGTGCGCAAGGCGCTGGGCCAAGCGCCCCCGCTGGAGTATGCCGACCTGGCTTCGATAGGCACGGTGGCCGACGTGGTCCCGCTTTTGGGAGTCAACCGGGCGCTGGTGCGCGCGGGGCTGACGCGGATGAAAAACAGCCCCCACGTTGGCCTACGGGTGCTGGCCGAGCGGCACTGCCAGCGCTGCACCGCCAGCGAGGTGGCTTTCCGGATCGCGCCACGTATCAACGCCGCCGGCCGTCTGGGCGAGGCGGAAGCGGCGCTGGAGGCGCTCACTACGAGCAGCTACGTCCGCGCTCTGGAGCTGGCCGATCGGCTCGACGAGCTGAACCGTGAGCGCCAACAAATCGAAGAAGAGATGCTACAAAGGGTCCTCCCCACCCTCGACGAGAGTGCGCCGGCGCTGGTGATTCACGACCCCGAAGGACATCCGGGGGTAATGGGAATAGTCGCCAGCCGGGTGCTGGAGCGCTACTACAAGCCGGTTTTCATCATGGCCCGCGGCCGTGGTTCGGTACGCAGCGTGCCCGGGGTGAGCGCGGTGGCGGCGCTGGCGGCCGCCGCCGAGCACCTGAAAGGTTATGGCGGCCACGAAGGAGCCGCCGGCTTTTCCATCGAGCCGGAGCGCGTCGGGGGATTTCGCAGCGCCATTTACGAGTTCGTGGCCAGTCAGGCTGCACCGCGGCCGACGCTCGTTCTCGACGCCGTGCTCAGCGCCGAAGAGACTCCTGAACTCTACCGGGGTCAGCAACTTTTGGAGCCATTTGGCCAGGGCAACCCCGAACCGGTCTACTACGTTACTGGAACTCCCGAGCGTATCAGGCCGCTGGCCGGTGGCAAGCACGTTTCCTTTAGCCTCGGTGGCCTGCGGGTAATCAAGTGGAAAGACGGCGGCGAGAGCCTACTCGAGGGTGAGCCGCTGGACGTGGCCGCCTCGTTGGTCGAAAACGAATGGCAGGGTTTGCGCAGCTTCGAGCTGCGGGCGCTGGCTTACCGGCCGGCGGATTGGCTCGAGTGCGAAGGCGAGAGTTCATTGCGGGCAATAGCCCAGGAGCCGAGACGGGCCATGGCCGAGGCGCTCGAGCGCAGGCTGCCGGTCTATGCCAGCGGCGCAGGGGTGGAATACCTGCGCGAGCGTGGCCTCAGTCTGGCGGCGGCAGAAGAGGCCGAGGTATGGTTCGCCGTCCCCGAACGCCCAATAAAGCGTGAAGAAGTGCGCCTGGCGGTCAGCGACGTGACCTTTGCCCGCCTCCTGCAGCCGCAAAGCATCGCGGCGCTGCAGCGATTGCTGAAAGGGCAGGAAGAGCCGCAGGGCGAGCCGGCTATTGCCTTGCAGGCGGAGCTGGGAGGGGAGTTGTCAGCGGACGCGCTCGCCCGCTCGTCCGCTTACCGCCGCTGGCGGATGGCGCTGGCGGCGCTCAAGCGGTTGCGCCTGGCTTACGAACGCGGTACCCCCGAATGTCTGGGGAAAGCCCTGGATCTGTGGTGGCAGGTCGCAGCAAGGCTGCGAAATCGCGAATGATTATTTTCCATTAGAAAGTTTTATTGACATGAGGGACGGGCTGTAATAAACTTCGTGTGGTAAAAAAACCATTTGGAGGTAGGAAATGAAAAGTTTCGTGAGAGTTTTGTTAGTAGCCGCCTTTGCAATGGCGCTCGGCGCTTTTGCCAAAGACGGGCAGATCGTGATCGGTTACTCGATAAGCACCCTCAACAACGCCTTCTTCGTAGGCATGACCAAGGGCGTCGAGAATGGTGCTAAGAAGTACGGCGCCAAGTTGATCACGGTCAACGCCAACGGCGACGCCGGCAAGCAGGCCGCCGACGTCGAAGACCTGATCACCAAGAAGGTAGACGCCATCATCATCAACCCGCGCGACGCCGAGGCCATCGCCCCCGCCGTCAAGAAGGCCCTCGACGCCGGCATTCCCGTATTCGCGCTCGACCGCGGCGTCACCGGCGTGGAGGTCACCTCGTTCCTCGAAACCGACAACGTCGCCATGGGCCGCCTGGCCGCCGACCTGATCGCCAAGGCCATGAAGGCTAAGTATGGCACGGTCAAGGGTAAGGTCATCGAGCTGGTAGGTCTGGTGGGCACCACCGCCGCCCGTGACCGCGGCAAGGGCTTCCACGAGGAGCTCAAGAAGTACCCCGGCCTCGAGCTGGTCGCCTCGCAGCCTGCCGACTTCAACCAGGAGAAGGCCTTCAACGTAACCACCAACTTGGTGCTGGCGCACCCCGACGTGGACGCCATCTACGGCCACAACGACGACAACACCGTTGGCGCCGCCCGCGCCCTCAAGGCCATGGGCAAGCTCAAGAAGGTGGGCGAGCCCGGCCACATCTACATCGTCGGCATCGACGGCATCAAGCAGGCCCTTGACCTGATCCGCCAGGGCTACATCGACTGCACCATCTCGCAGGAGCCGGTCATGATGGGTGAGAAGGCCGTAGAGTTCGCGGTCGACTACCTGAACGGCAAGGAAGTGCCCAAGCACTTCTACACCCCGTTCACCCCGGTTACCAAGGAGAACGTCGACAAGCGCCAGAACTGGGCCGAGCAGTAAGCCCTATTCTAGAAACACCTTAGGGACTGGGGGCATCGCAAGGTGCCCCCAACCCTGCAAGAAAGGCCGCTGAGCCACCGCTAAGGAATGAGATGAAAACGTCCCCCATCCTGGAAACCGTCAACCTGACCAAAGTCTTCCCGGGCGTTATCGCCCTGGACGACGTTTCCCTAAAACTGTTTCCCGGGGAAGTGCTCGGCTTGGTAGGGGAGAACGGCGCTGGTAAGTCTACCCTCATGAAGCTGATTGGCGGCGTGTATACGCCAAGTAAGGGGCAGATATTCTACCAGGGCGAAGAAACCCACTTCCGCACTCCCAAGGACGCGCTCGACGCCGGTATCTCCATCGTCTATCAAGAGCTCAACCTGATACCCCACCTGAGCGTAGCCGAGAACATCTTCATAAACCGTTTGCCCCGTCGCAGCGGCTTCGTAGACTGGCGCAAGCTGTACGCCGATACGCGCCGCATCCTCGAGGGCAGCGGCATGGAGGGAATAGACCCGCGGGCAATAGTGGCTGACCTGCCAATTGGCGTCAAGCAGTCGGTGGAGATCGCCAAGGCGCTTTCCTACGACGCCCGGATCATCCTCTTCGACGAGCCTACCTCTTCGCTGACGGGCCCCGAAATAGAGAACCTGTTTGCCGTCATCCGCCGGCTGCAAGAGCGGGGCATAGGCATAATCTACGTATCCCACCACCTCGACGAGATCTTCGAAATCACCGACCGCATCCACATCCTCCGCGACGGCAAGACGGTGGCGGTCATGCCCACGGCCGAGGCCGACGAAGAAACGGTCGTTTCGCGGATGGTCGGCAGAGACATACAAAACATCTACTACAAAGGAGAACACACGCCGGCGGAGGTCGCCCTCGAGGCCAGCGGGATAAGCGACCACTTCCTCAAGGGCGTGAACTTCAAGGTGCGCCGTTCCGAGGTCGTTGGCATCTACGGCCTGTTGGGTTCGGGGCGCACCGAGCTACTCAAGGCGCTCATCGGCGCCCGCCCCATCAAGGGCGGCGAGGTGAAGCTGAACGGTCGCAAGGTGCGCTTCAAGCACCCCCACGACGCCATCAAAAACGGCGTCATCTACTCTTCCGAAGACCGCAAGGGCGAGAATCTCTTCTTTGGTAACCCTATCTGGAAGAACATCACCTACCTGGCCATTCAGGTGGGGCGCTTCGTCAAGTCGGGCTTCACCCAGGTCAAGGAGGAGCGCGCCGCCGCAAGCGAATACGCCAAGCGGCTCAACGTCAAGGCGCCTTCGATAGACGTGGACGTTTACAACCTGTCCGGTGGCAACCAGCAGAAGGTCTGTCTGGCCAAGGCGCTGATCAACGACCCGGACGTCATCTTGCTGGACGAGCCGACGCGGGGTATAGACGTCGGCGCCAAACTGGAAATCTACCGCTTGATAGCCGACTTGGCCGAGCAGGGCAAGGCGGTGGTGTTCGTCAGCTCGGAGCTGCCGGAAATAATCGGTTGCACCGACCGGGTATACACGATGTCGGAGGGTAGGGTGACCGCCGAATTGTTGGGAGACGATATCAACGAAGAGAACGTGCTTAAGTACTGCCTGGAGATAGGCGCCGCAGAGGGGGCCACGTCATGAAGCTGAACAAGTCTTTGTTTTCGAGTAGCGAGTTTATCGTCCTTCTCGGCCTCTTGGCTATCGGGGCGTTCTTCGCCTTTACCTCGCCGGTCTTCCTGACCAAGTTCAACCTGCTCAACATCCTCTTGCAATCGTCCATTCAGGGCATCATCGCCATCGGGATGACCTTCGTGATCCTGACCGCCGGCATCGACCTCTCGGTGGGCTCGGTAGTCGCCCTCTCGGGCGTAATCATGGCCCTGATGTTGCACGCCGGCGTGCCCGTTTGGCTGGTGATCCTGCTCAACCTGGTCTTTGGCGTCGCCATCGGCGTGTTCCACGGTTTTTCGATCACCAAGATCGGCATGGCCCCGTTCATCGTCACCCTGGCGACGATGGCCATGGCGCGCGGCCTGACTATGGTCCTCTCCGACGGCAAGACCATCTTCGACTTCCCGGCCTCCTTCGAGTTCTTCGGCGCCGGCACCATCGGCCCCATCTCGGTAGCGGTAATCATCTTCCTGCTCTACGCCTTCTTGGCCGAGGTGCTGCTGCGCAGCACCGTACTGGGGCGCAACATCTACGCCGTCGGCTCCAATCCCAAGGCGGCGGCCCTTTCGGGTATCCGCACCCAGTGGATCCTCTACTTCGTCTACATCGTTTCCGGTATTTCCTGCGCCATTGCCGGCCTGGTGCTCACCGGCCGCCTGGGCGCGGCCATGCCCACCGCCGCCACCGGCTACGAGCTCGATGCCATCGCCGCGGTGATCATCGGCGGCGCTTCGCTGATGGGCGGCAAGGGCACCATCGTGGGCACCATCATTGGCGTACTGCTGATCGGGGTCATCAACAACGGCATGAACCTGCTCAACGTGCCGCCTTTCTGGCAGAGTTTCCTCAAGGGCGCGGTCATCTTCCTGGCGGTGATGATCGACAGCCTCAAGAACAGGCAGGTCGAGGTATAAGGAGGAGTTTATGTCGATGCTCAAGGGTATTCCAGCTGAGCTTTCGCCGGAGCTGCTAATGGTTCTGGCGGAGATGGGCCACGGCGACGAGATAGCCATCGTAGACGGCAACTACCCGGCGCACTCCTCGGGGCCGCTGGTCATTCGCGCCGACGGTATGGGCACGCCGGAGATGGTGGCGGCAATCCTCAAACTGATGCCGCTCGACACCTTTGCCGATGCCAATGTTTGGTACATGGACAATGGCCAGGAGCAAAAGCCCGAGGTGTGGAAGGAGTTCGACGCGGTCCTCGCGGCTTCCGGCGAAGAGGCGCGGGTGCAGCCAATAGACCGCTTCGAGTACTACGACCGCGCCCAGGACGCCTACGCGGTAGTCGCCACCAGCGAGACGAAGCTCTACGCCTGCATAATCCTCAAAAAGGGCGTCATCTTCCCGGAGTAAAGGGGCTTCGGAGTCACGGGGGCTAAAAAGGCCGCCGCGCCTTTGGCGCGGCGGCCTCGTTTTGCGCCGCTAAAACCCGGCCAGCACTTCGCGGATGCGCTCGAGCTGGCTTTTGGCCTCGGTCAGATTGCGCCGCTCGCGCTCTACCACCGCGGCGGGGGCGCGCTCGGTGAAACCGGGGTTGGCCAGCTTTTTCTCGAGCCCCAAGATGCGTTTTTCCAGTTCGGCGGCCTTCTTCTGCTGCTTCTGCTTCCAGGCCGCGACGTCTACCAGGCCCTCGAGGGCCACCCAGAGGGTGACCTCCGGGGTGACCGCGCTAACCGCACCTTCGGGGCGACCTTCCTGCACGTCGGCGCGGGCCAGGAAGCGGAAGAGGCTGGCGTTCTCCCGGAGCAGCGACGCCCCCGGGCCTTCGGCGTAGACGGTTATCTCCTGCTGCGGCGGCAGACCCAGCTCGGCGCGCAGGCTGCGGACGGCGCTTACCGCTTCCTGTAGGGTCTTGAAGGCCGCCAGCGCCTCCGCGTCTGCCGCGAACTCCTCGGGCTCCGGCCAGGCGGCCAGGGCCAGCTCGGCTTCGGGGTCTTGCTTGAGGGCGGCGTAGA
>JALVWZ010000249.1 GCA_027023115.1 Thermaceae bacterium | reverse complement strand
GCCGCCTTTCTTTGGCCGCCGCGTCGCCAGCGCGGGCGAGCTCGACCTCTTCACCATCGCCCGCTACCTCAACGAAAACGCCCTTTTCCGCGGCCAGTGGGGGTACAAGCGCGGGAAGTTGAGACCCGAAGAGCACCGCGGACTAATCGAGCGCGAAGCGCGGCCGCGCCTGCGCCGCTGGCTCGAGCGCGCCGCCCGCGAAAACCTGCTAAAGCCGCAGGCGGTTTACGGCTTCTGGCCCGCCGCCCGCGAGGAGGACGAAGTAATCATTTTCGACCCCGAAACCGGCGCCGAGCTCGAGCGCTTCGCCTTCCCCCGCCAGGCCGGCGGCGGTCTGAGCCTGGCCGACTACCTCCGCCCCCGCGGTGCGGAGCCTTTGGGAGACGAAGCAGACTGGATCCCCGAAAGCGCCTGGGAGTCAGGCGCCCGCGACGTGATGGCGCTGATGGCCGTCACCATGGGCCCCCGCGCCAGCGCCTTCAGCCAGCGGCTCTTTGACGCCGGTGAATACGAAGACTACCTGCTCTTCCACGGCTTGGCGGTGGAGATGACCGAGGCCCTGGCCGAGTACTGGCACAAACGCCTGCGCCAGCAGTGGGGCATCGCCGGCGCCGACGCCACCGACCTGCAAAAACTCTTCGCCCAGGGCTACCAGGGGGCCCGCTACGCCCCCGGTTACCCCGCCTGCCCCAACCTGGAGGACCAAGCCAAGCTGGAACGCCTGCTCGACTGGGGCGAGATCGGCCTGAGCCTCACCGAAGACTTCCAGCTGGTTCCCGAACAGTCCACCAGCGCCTTCGTGGTGCACCACCCCGAGGCGCGATATTTCAGCGTCGACTAACCGTAAGGTCCGAACACGCTGTTCTTGCTACTCCGTACCTCCCGTCACCCCAGCGAAAGCTGGGGTCCAGGACCAAGTCAAGGGTCGGCATGAGGGTAGCGATTCGTCACTATTGTTTCCTGAAACCCCCACGAGCAACGGGGAGCACACTGGTCTGGATTCCAGCTCGCGCGAGCCAAAGGCTCGCTTGGCTGGAATGACGAAGGGAAAACTACAGTCGTTGAGAAGTTGGCCCATGCCACTCCGGTACCTCGGCTGCCACGGACTCCACCTCCCGTCACCCCGGCGAAAGCTGGGGTCCAGGACCGATCCAGGGGTCGGCATTAGGGCGTTGATACGTCACTATTGTTTCCTAAAGCCACCACGCGCGACGGAGACCGCGCCGGTATGGACTGGCTCGCGCGAGCCGGCAGGCTCGCTCGGTTGGAATGACGAAAGGGGGCCATACATGTCATAACAGCGAAAGATTGGTCAGGTTTAGATCTGGCGTAGCGATAGGAGGTTACACGTAGCCATACCGCTTTCTACTTGCACGACTGCTTTATTTCAACTACCACTCATGAGCGCAGTGGCTAGCCGTAGTTCGCCTACTTAGCGCATGTATCGCTGTCGGGTGAGGCAACGGCAACCCCATCGATGCTCTCGCTTTCGGCTAAAAGCGGGCCGTTCGGGTCTTCACAAGCGAAAGAAGCATCCGCCGTACGTAACCAACCCATAAACACAGTCGACCAAAAATAACCGCCCTTGCTGCTCGTGAACCCTTAATTCACGTATTTGGATATGCTATAAGTCGATGCAGCCTGCCGTCTACATCGTGACCAATCGCAAGAACGGCACACTCTACGTCGGAGTCACGTCAAACCTTCGTCGTCGCGCATGGGAGCATCGCAACGGCGCCGTCGAAGGGTTTAGCAAACGGCACCACTTGGTCCGGCTCGTATACTTCGAAGAGCACCCCACAATGGCCTCGGCCATCCGCCGCGAAAAACAGGTGAAAGCCTGGAAACGGGCTTGGAAGATCGAACTTATCGAAAGGGCCAACCCAGATTGGAACGACCTGTTTCATTTGTTGGTTTGAACGATTCAAGTAGCCTGTGCAGCCTAAGCGCAAGGGGCTTGACACTCCTCGTCACCCCAGCGAAAGCTGGGGTCCAGGACCAAGTCAAGGGTAGGCATGAGGGTAGCGATTCGTCACTATTGTTTCCTAAAACCCCCACGCGCGACGGAGACCGCGCCGGTCTGGATTCCAGCTCGCGCGAGCCAAGGGCTCGCTTGGCTGGAATGACGAAGGGAAAACTACAGTCGTTGAGAAGTTGGCCCATGCCACTCCGGTACCTCGGCTGCCACGGACTCCACCTCCCGTCACCCCGGCGAAAGCTGGGGTCCAGGACC
>JALVWZ010000248.1 GCA_027023115.1 Thermaceae bacterium | reverse complement strand
GGCGACACCCCCCGCAGGTAGAAGAGCGAGAACCCAAACGGCGGCGTCAGGAACGAGGTTTGCAGGTTCATGCCAATCATGATTCCGAACCAGACCAAGGCCAAGCGCGCCGGTTCCATGGCGTTCGGAAAGAGCGGTGCCAGCAGCGTCGCCGCCGGCCCCGCCACCAGCGGAATGATGATGAAGGCAATCTCGAAGAAGTCGATGAAGAAGCCAAGGATGAAGATGATCAAGTTGACCGTGATGAGGAAACCGACCCAACCACCGGGTAGGTTCATCAGCATGTCAGAAACCCAGATATCACCGTAGAGGCCACGGAACACCAGCGAAAAGGCCCGCGAGCCGACCAGGATTAGCATTACCATGCTGGTCAGCTTGGCGGTGGCGTCCATCGTCTCGATGAGGGCGCTCATGGTAAAGGAGCGGTAGACCATTGCCAGCAAGATCGCTCCCAACGCGCCGAAAGCGCCGGCCTCGGTAGGCGTCGCAATACCACCAAAGATGCTGCCCAGCACCAACACGATCAGCACCAAAGGCGGCATCATGACCAGCATTACCTCTTTGAATAGCTGGGCCCCAGACATGTCACGCTCTTCGGCGGGCAGGGCCGGCGCCGACTTGGGGCTAAAGATGGCGACGACGATGACGTAGAGAATGTACATCAGGGAGAGGCTGAGACCGGGGATGAACGAGCCGACGAAGAGGTCACCCACCGATACCCCCAGCTGGTCCGCCAAAACGATGAGCACGATGGAAGGCGGAATAACCTGTCCCAAGGTGCCGGAAGCGGCGATCACCCCCGTAGCCAGCTCCTTGGAATAGCCGTAGCGCAGCATTACCGGCAGGCTTATCAGGCCCATGGCGGTGACGGTAGCGCCGACCACGCCGGTAGCCGCCGCGAGTAGCGTGCCGACGATGACCACCGAAATAGCAAGGCCGCCGCGCAGGGGACCAAATAGCAAGCCCATGGTCTTTAGCAGGTTTTCTGCCAAACCAGACCGCTCCAGCATGGTGCCCATGAAGATGAAGAACGGCACCGCCAGGAGCGTGTAGTTCTCGTAGATGGCAAAGATCCGCTCCGGTAGCGCCGACATCAGGCTAAAGTCCATCAGTCCCTGCGACATGCCGACCAGCATGAAGACCAGTGACGTGCCGGCCAGCGCAAAAGCCACGGGGAAACCGGTGAAGATAAAAATGAAAGCCCCAACGAACATCAAGGGGCCCAGCAGGTCAGGATTCATAGCGCCAGGTCCTCCTCTTCGAAGTCGGCAGCGTCTTCATACCCCTTGAGGACTGCTATTTTCTTGATGAGCTCGCTGACGCCCTGCAAAAACAGTAGCACGAAAGCGACTATCAAAGCGGCCTTGATTGGATAGCGTGGCAGGCCGCCGGGATCGGGTGATATCTCGTGTATCTTCCACGAGTCATAAACGATAGGAATTGAAGTGTAGATGACGATTGCCGTGAACGGCAGTAAGAAAAAGAGAGTACCCAAGACGTCCACCCAAGCCTTACCGCGTTTCGATAGGCGTGCATATAAAACGTCCACCCGCACGTGGGCGTTGTGTTTGAGGGTATAAGCGGCGCCCCAAAGAAAAACCAGGGCAAACATGTACCACTGCAACTCGATATAGGTATTTGAACTAAGGTCTACCCCGATTGTCTGCGACAGCTTGCGCGTCGTGGCGTTGTAAACGCCAATGAGGACCATAAAGAGCGTTAGCCACGACACCAACTTGCCCACATATTCATTGAGGGTGTCGATAGCGTGCGCGAATCGTAATAGAGCTTGCACGGGAAGCCTCCTTCCTCATAACACGCTTACTAATGCTACCGTTAAAGCGCATCAATATTCAAGCTAACGAACGCCCCGGACTTGCCGCACCAAAAAGGTGCCCAGCAAGAAGCCGGCGGCCGCCATCAAGAAGAGCGCGGTGTAACCAACACCAGGCTTGACCTGATTGAGGTAGTCTATACCCCGCCCCATCACGCCAGCGATGATCTGAGGAACAACAATAGACGTTTGCCAGATACCCATGTCGGTGGCGTGTGCTTCGGGGTTCTTGAGAATATCGGTCACCAATGCCCAATCGACTGCCATGTAGGCCCCGTAACCGACGCCAAAGATCAGCGCCACCCAGAAGAGAACGGTAAAGTTGGGGAAAAGTATTAGCGGCAGCATCACCAGCGACATGGTGACGCCGGATATGTAGATGGGCAGCTTGCGGCCTACCCTATCGGACCAGC
>JALVWZ010000247.1 GCA_027023115.1 Thermaceae bacterium | reverse complement strand
CCTCCTCTTTGCGATTTAGAGAAGGTGGCAGGGAAATGAGGAAAGCTACGCGCCTACCAACGTCAGAACGCCAAAAGCAGATCGTTCACGCCGGGCTCGAGCTCTGCCGCCAGTCGGGTGTTTCTTCACTGCGTACCGAAAAGATAGCGCGCAGAATAGGCGTTACGCCCGGCGCCCTCTTCCGCCATTTCCCTTCCAAGGCGGCCATCTTCAAGGCGATGGCGGATGAGCTGGTATCGCGACTGGAAAGGTCGGCGCCCAGTGACGACCTGCCGCCGCTCGAGTGGATAAAGTCTTTCGTGACACGACGGGTGGCCTTGCTAAAAGAAGATCCCGAGGTAAGACTGCTCTTTTCGGACGGGTTTTTGGCTGCCTTGCCGGACGAAGCGCGCGAGCGGGTACAGCGCTCCTTCCTCGACTATTGGGTAAAGCTGAACGAGCGCCTGCGTTTCGCCCAGGAACAGGGCCTCGTTCGCGACGACCTGGAAGTGCACGAGCTGGCGGCGGTGGTGGCGGGTTTGGTGCAGGCGGTACTGCACGCGCCCCTGGCAGGTCTGCGGGAGTGGATTACTCCCGAAGACATTTGGGCGACGGCCGCCGACCTGCTGAGCCCTAAGAACAGGGAAGACTGCTGAACGGCGCCGATCCTTTGCGGCCCGGCGCTGCACGACCCGGAAGTTGAGGCCGCCCAAAGAAAAAGATGAGCCCCGCGGGTTGCACGCGACCCGCGGGGCGTTTTTATAGCCGGTCTACCGGCTTGCGGCGCGGGCTGGAAAGGGCGCTGGGAGGGTAGTACAGTCCCTAGCCTAGAACCCCTGAGAAATGTAAGAATGGCGGAGTGTGCTCCGCTAGGCGGGGCAGAAAGGGGGCAAGCCGTGGACTACATGACGGAGCTGCAGGCGGGGATAACCGTTCTCGTTTTCTTCCTCGTCGGCCTCGCCATCGTCTACGCGACGATCGGGATCGCCCGCTTGCTTGTCGGGGTCCGGCCCAAGCCCGCGGGAAAGCTAGACGCCTACGAATCGGGTGAAATACCCATTGGCGACGTCAATATCCGCTTCAACGTCAACTACTACATCTTCGCTTTGCTCTTCTTGCTGTTCGACGTGGAAGCGGCCCTGCTCTTTCCCTGGGCGGTGGCTTACGACCGGCTGGGCTGGCTGGGCTTCTTCGAGGCGCTGATCTTCATCGTCGTCCTGGCGATGGGCCTGGTTTACGCCTGGCGCAGGGGGGTGTTGAAATGGGTCTATTAGGTTCCGACGAGCGACCGCGTGACATCATTTTGGGCACGCTGGACGACCTTATCAACCTGGCGCGCAGCCGCAGTATGTGGCCGCTCACCTTCGGCATCGCCTGCTGCGCCATCGAGATGATGGCCACCTGGGATCCGAAGATCGACGCCGACCGCTTCGGGATGTTCTTCCGCAACACTCCCCGGCAGGCGGACGTAATGATCGTTTCGGGTACGGTCAACAAGAAGCTGGCCAAGCGCCTGCGGCGGCTTTACGACCAGATGGCCGAGCCTAAGTGGGTGATCTCGATGGGTGCCTGCGCCAACCAGGGCGGGCCCTTCCGCCAGGGCTACTCGGTGGTCGAGGGCGTCGACAAGATAGTGCCGGTGGACGTCTACATCCCCGGCTGTCCGCCGCGGCCCGAGGCGCTTTTGCAGGCGCTCTTGCTACTGCGCGACAAGATTGCCGACCGCGAGCTGCGCTACAAGAAGCCGCGCGAGATTCCCACCGACTACGACGTGATGGCCGAGCCGGGCAAGGACGGCCGTCTGCCGGTGCTCTAGGAGGCGCTCATGGACCTGCGTATGAAGCAAGAACGCCTCTTCGACGAGGACGTTTACACCGTGCACCCGGAAGACTACCGGGCGCTTTGCGAGAAGCTCAAGGCCGACGGCTACGACTTTCCGCGGGCGGTGAGCGCGGTCGACATGGGCTACGGCCTGCGGGTGGTGCTGCACCTAGTGCGGATGAGCGACCTAGCCAAGGTGGAGGTGCGCACCGACGTGCCTTACGACGAGCCGGTGGTCAGCTCGGTGACCGACCTCTGGCCGGGGGTGGAGTGGCACGAGCGCGAAGCCTACGACCTGATGGGCGTTCGCTTTAAGGGCCATCCCGACCTGCGCCGCCTCTTTTTGGAGGAGGACTGGGAGATCCACCCGCTGCAAAAGCGCTACGACACCGGCGGCTACCCGCTTCCCGGCTGGCAGCCGGCCCAGTGGCCCGACCCGGCCCCCTG
>JALVWZ010000246.1 GCA_027023115.1 Thermaceae bacterium | reverse complement strand
CCGCTGGAAAGCGGCTCCAACGTGGTCGACGTGCACGTTGCCAACCTGCGCGCCAAGCTGCGCGACGCCGGGGCCTTTGGCCACCTGCGCACGGTGCGCGGGGTCGGTTACGCCCTGCGGCAGCCCAAGGGCTAGGCTAAGGCCATGCGTTACGTTACCCGCCTGACCCTGATTTTCGGGGCCATCTGGGCGTTGCTCTTGGCGCTCAGCTTTGGCGCCGCCTTTTTCAGCCTGCGGGCGGGGCTCGAAACGCACGTTTTACACTTGCTCAAAGACGACGCGGCCAGCCTGGCCAAACTTTACGACTCGGGCACTACCGGCAAGCTCCCGGCCACCGGCGGCACCTACATCAGCGTTTACGACTTTTCCGGCGAGCCATTGGTGCTGGATGAGCCCGACCACCGCATCCCCGCCGAGGTCATCACCACCGCCGACCAGAAAGAACCGCGCGTTTACCGCACGCCTGCCTTCGCCGCCGCCTACATCACCACCTCGGTGGGCGTTTTGGCGGTTTCGCAGGACCTGACCTTCATCAGCCGCCTGACCCGCAACATGGCGCGGACGGCTACGCTGGCCTTTTTGCTCACCCTGCCGCTGGGGTGGTTGTTGGTGCGCTTCGGGGTGCGCTGGGCCAGCCGCCCGCTGCGCGAGGCCGCCGAGGCGGTCGCCGCCCGCCGCGGGGCCGACCTTTCGCCTATTCCCTACGACGGGCCCGATGACGAACTGGGGCAGATAATCAGTCGCTTCAACGACCTTCTGGCCGAGCTGCGCCGCTCCCGCGAGCGCGAGCGCGTCTTCCTGGCCGAGGTGAGCCACGAGCTGCGCACGCCGCTGACGGTATTGATGGGTCACCTCGAGCGCCTGCGCAAGAACCCGGCCGACGAAGGCGCCCTGGCCGCCGCCGAGCGCACCGCCCGCCACCTGACCCGTTTGGTGGGCGACCTGCTGGCGTTGGCCCGCGGCGAGGCCGAGCGCAACGTCAACCCACACATCGTTGACCTGGCCGAGCTGGCGGGCAACGTGGCGGCCGGTTTTCCGGGCGTGGCCTTCGCGGCCCGTTCCCATCCGGAGGTGCTGGGCGACCCCGACCGGCTGGTGCAGATGCTGCGCAACTTGGTGGCCAACGCGGTGCGGGCCGCGGGGCGCCCCGAAGGGGTCCGCGTGGTCGTGGGCGACAACGACGAGTGCACCTGGGTGGAGGTGCAGGACGACGGGCCGGGGATAGACCCCGAGGTGTTACCCCACCTGTTCGAGCGCTTCGCCCGCGGCCCCGAGGGCGGCACCGGCCTGGGCTTGGCGATTGCCAAGCAGATCGCTGAGGCCCACGAAGGGCGCATCGTAGTGAGCTCCGAACCAGGCCGCACCGTCTTTCGGGTAGAGCTGCCGGGGCTCGAGGGGTAGGGCCGGCTCCGAGCGGAGCCCATGCGACCGCCAGGCCGGATATGAGCCGTGACTAGCAGTGATTCCCCAACGGCGCTTGCGTCCCTTTTTTGCAACAGATCGCCGGGCCGGCTGTGGGCTGCCGCTTAGGCAAGTTCGTGGCGCAGGCTTACGGCGATGAATTGTAATCTGCTCACAAATATGAACTGAAAAACTAAGGGTTCTGAACAGCCGATTTGGGTTTTAGGCCACGTGGCCGACAACTGGACCGTCAACCGGCCGGTTGCGGCGACAAATTCTACAAAAAGGAGACCAGTATGAAAGGATTCGTAAGAGCTCAAACAGAAGCAAATGCGTTGCTCGAAAGGCTTGGCTATGTCGCAGTTTTCTGCGGGCTTACCTCGCGCGGCTGCGCCCTGGCCACACACGGCCCGGCGCGGGCGGTTACCTGCCGCGTCGTGAGCGTGAGCGGGGCGCTGGTGTGGTTCGGGGTGGACCGCAGGTCTGGTTACGCGCTTTACCAACTGCAGCCGCTCGATTGGGAGTAGCGGGGCTTTAGGAAATCCGCCTGGCCTGCGGCAACGCCGCAGGCCACGTTCTCACTCGGATCGAAGTAGACACATATAGGCGCGTTCGTCAGGCTTTCACCAAATGGCATACGCCCCCGGACATTTCAAACCGGGGGCGGTTAACTGCCGTGAAACACCGGCATTCCGCGCGCGGAAGGTTTGATATATAACGTATAACGTGATACGCTATACTCGCATAGCTAGGGTGTTCCGTGATGATATTTGCCCATCAAGGCACGCGAGACGTTTTCGAAGGGAACGACACCAAGGCTGCCAGGAGCACACTCCCGCGCGAGCTTTGGAAACGCGCCCGGCGCAAACTCGACATGTTGAACGCAGCTATCAACCTTGACGATTTGCGAGCTCCGCCGGCCAACCGCCTGGAGAAGCTCAAGGGCCGCCTGGCTGGCTACCACAGCATTCGGATCAACGACCAGTACCGCATCGTCTTCAAGTGGGAAGAAGGCAGAGGAGCCATCGAGGTGAGGATTACCGATTATCACTAGGCAGGCCGCAGAGAGCAACCAAACTTGAAGAAAGGATCGAAGATGAAGATACCACAGAACCGCGCCCCAACCCACCCGGGCGAAATCCTGCTCGAGGAGTTCCTGAAGCCTTACGGCTTGACCCAGAAGGAACTGGCCGAGCGCATTGGCGTTTCCTACCCCCGCGTCAACGAGCTGGTTCACGGCAAGCGCGGCGTTACGCCCGATACAGCCCTGCGGCTCGCCCGTTTCTTTGGCACCACACCCGAGTTTTGGCTGAACCTGCAACAGGCCTACGACCTCTACCGGGTCCGGCAAAGCACGAATCACGAAAACATCAAGCCCCTCGCCTCAACGCTCAGTGGCGAATAAGCGAAGGAGGGTAGGGAATGGTTACCTGCCCCCCACTTCCTACCACCTACCACCTGCTTTTCCTACGACCACTCCGGCTCGCCGCGGAGGAGCTCCAGCGGCTCCGCGGCCAGGGCCTCGGCGCGGCCCAGCTCGACTGCCTCGAGCGCCTGCGGCGGGCAGCTGGCAACGCAGGCGTTGCAGCCGGTGCAGGCGCTAACTTCCAGCTCCAGCACGTACTCCTCGCCTTCGCGTTCGCGGCGGATGGCGCCGGTGGGGCAAACGTTGGTGCAAACCGGGCAAAGGGTGCAGGCGTCGGAAACCGCCACCGCCGGCCAGCGCACTTCGCCCTGCGAGCGTGCGGCGGCCATCTTGCGCAGCCGCAGTTCGGCGGGTAGATCGCGTTCCTCTGCCAGCCCCAGCTCCGGCGGTGGATCGGGCACCACCTCGGCGGCCACGCGCTTGGTTCCTTCTAAGAGGGCCGCAAAGAGCTCGCGCCGGCCCACTTTGGGCCCCGGTAGCGATTCCTGCACCACCGCTACTTCCAGCTCCGGGTAGTAGCGGCGCGCCTCGGCAATGGTGTTTTCGAGCCGTTCGGGAACGGTCGGGCCGCCAATCTTGCAGTTCGCGCAGTCGCCGCGGGACAGGGTTAGTTGGCCCAGCCGGCTGCCGGCCTCGGCCAGCAGGCCGGGGGTCAGGCGACCCAGGCAGAACACCTCCTGACCGCCGCCCGGTGCACGCGAGCACTTGAGCTGGCCGCCGCCCTTGGTAAGCGCTTCCTGAACCGGGCCGAGGGCGTACTCGAGCGCCAGCCCCGGGCAAACCTGCACGCAAAGACCGCAGCCGCTGCAGCGGGTATCGTCTATCTCCACCCGGAAGTGGCTGAGGTCTACCGCCTCGTGGGGGCAGGCCTGCTGGCAGAGGTCGCAACCCCCAACGGCGTATTTTTCGACCAAACAGCGGTTGCCGTCGTAATGCGGGGTGGGGTCGGTGAGCTTCAGGAAAGCGCCCACGAGGTTGTCGAATAGGCCCACCGCCAACCTCCGTTACCCGCTGGCGCGGGCCGGCTCGAGCAGGTCGCGCACCTGGTTCAAAAAGGCGTCGAACTGCTCGAAGTCCATCTGCTGGTTGTTGTCCGACATGGCCACCTTGGGGTTGGGGTGCACCTCCACGTGAACCGCGTCCACCCCCGCCGCCAGTGCCGCGCGCGCCAGCGGCGCCATCAGCTCGATGCGACCGGTGGCGTGGGTGACGTCCACCACCACCGGCAGGTGGGTCAGCTGCTTGGCCAGTACCGCGCCGGAGAGGTCGAGGGTGTTGCGGGTCCACTTTTCGTAGGTGCGGATGCCGCGCTCGGCGAGGATCACCTGGCCGTTGCCCTGGCTGAGGATGTACTCGGCGGCGTAGAACCACTCTTCGACGGTGGCGCTAAGGCCGCGCTTGAGCAGCACCGGCATGTGGGAGCGGCCGGCCTCTTTGAGGAGGGCGAAGTTGTGCATGTTGCGGGCGCCGATCTGCAGGATGTCGGCGTACTGCGAGACCACCTCCACGTCGCGGGTGTCCATCACCTCGGTAACGAAGGCCATGCCGTACTTGTCGGCGGCGGCACGCCCCAGCCGCAGGCCCTCAACCCCCAGCCCCTGGAAGGCGTAGGGGCTGGTGCGCGGCTTGAAGGCGCCGCCGCGCAAAACCTTGACGCCGCGCGCGGCCAGGAACTCGGCGGTGGTGAACATCTGCTCTTCCGACTCGATGGCGCAGGGGCCGGCGATTATCAGCGGCTCGCCGCCAAAGACGGCATTCTTCACGCGCACCTGCGTGTCTTCGGGTTTGGTCTCGCGCGAGTAGAGGAACTTGCGCTTGTCCTCGCGCTCCTGCAGCACCAGACTGGCCTTGAAGATTTCCTTGAAGAGCTTCTTGATGACCGCGTCCGAGAAGGGGCCCGGGTTTTCGGCGGTCAGGTAGGCCAGCATTTCTTCTTCGCGAACCGGGTCGTAGTGACTGAGACCCAGCTCGGTCTGGATGTCACCGATGGCGCCGGCAATGCGGGCGCGTTCGGAGAGGAGTTTTAGCAGCTCGCGGTTGATGCGGTCGATCTCACCGCGGAGCTCGAGAATGCGCGGTTCCATTGGCTTATCCTAACGCTATTCCCCGCTGGCGTCGGCTTCGGCGCGTTCGGGACGGCGACCCGCCAGGCGCGAGACCCAGATGGAGATTTCGTAGAGCAGCAGCAGTGGTATCGAGAGCAGCGAGAGGTTGAACGGGTCGGCGGTGGGGGTGATTATCGCCGCCAGGGTCACGATTGCCACGATGGCGATGCGCCGGTTCTTGGCCAAAAAGCGCCAGTCGAGCAGGCCCAGCTTGGTCAGCAGGTAGCTGAGCACCGGTAGCTCGAACATCAGCCCGACCACCGTCAGGTACATCAGTATCTGGCTCATGTACTTGTCGATGGTCAGCAGCGGGACTACCTGGTCGCCCAAGAAACCCAGCAAGAAGGGCACCGCGAAGGGTAGCAGTACGTAGTAGGCGAAGACCGCCCCTACCACGAAGGAAAAGCCGGCGCCAAGGATGAAGGGTACCGCCATCCGCCGCTCGTGCGGGTAAAGGCCGGGGGCGATGAAGGCCCAGACCTGGTAGACGATGAAGGGCAGCGCCAGCAAGAGGCCGCCGAAGGCGGCGATCTTGAGCGAAACGATGAAGCCTTCGGTAATCGTCTGCTGGTAGAGCTGGGCGGGGATGCCGCGGGTTTGGGTGGCCACGTCGAGCGGGCGTTTGAGCAGCGCCAGCAGTTGGACGCGGTAGACCCAGGCCACGCCCATACCCACGAACCACGCCAACGTCGCGCGGATGATGCGCGTGCGCAGCTCTTCGAGATGCTCGACGAGTGGTGCTTCCTGCACGTTCCTTAGGCGCCTTCAGCCGGTTTTTGCTCGGTCGGGGCTTCCGCCTTCTTTTCGGCGGGGGCGGCCGCTTGCGGCTCGGGCTTGGCAGGCTCCTCGTTGACCACCTGTTCGAACTCCTGCTTGATGTCGTTGGCGCCCTTTTTGAACTCGCGCACCGACTGGCCGAGGCCGCGGGCCAGCTCGGGCAGCTTCTTGGGGCCAAAGAGCAAGAGCACGATCAGCAGGATGATGATTATTTCGGGCATTCCTAGGTTCATGACTTCTTCTCCCCCTTCATACTAGTACCTTTTTCTGAGGGTTCGGTTTTGCGGCGCTTGCGCTCGGCCCAGCCCTCGATGTTGCGCTGGCGGCCGCGGGCGATGGCCAGCGCCCCGGGGGGCACGTCCTGGTTTATCGCGCTGCCGGCGGCGGTGGTGGCTTCGGCGCCGATGCGCACCGGGGCGATGAGGACCGAGTTGGAGCCAATGAAGGCGCGCGGTCCGATGATCGTCGGGTGTTTTTGCTCGCCGTCGTAGTTGGCGGTAATCGTTCCCGCCCCCACGTTGGTGCCCGCGCCCACCTCGGCGTCGCCCAGGTAGGCCAGGTGGCCAGCTTTGACCCCGGGTCCCAGGCGGCTCTTCTTGACCTCTACGAAGTTGCCCACGAAAGCGCCTTCCGCGAGCACCGCCCCGGGCCGCAGGCGCGCGAAGGGGCCGGCTACCGCCCCCGCTTCCAGCCGGGCGCCCTCGAGCACGCTGTGGGGCCGCACTTCCGCGCCGGCGGCCAGCTCGCTGTCGCGCACGATGCTGTAGGCGCCTACGGACGCTCCCTCGGCAACGCGGGTCTTGCCCTTCAGCATTACCCCCGGCTCGAGGGTCACGTCGGGGGCCAGTTCCACGTCGGGCTCGAGGTAGATGGTCTCGGGCATGATCATCCGCACCCCGGCCTTCATCCAGCGCTCGCGCAGGCGATGCAGCAGCACCTTTTCCACCTCGGCGAGCTGGGCGCGGTCGTTGACCGCCAGCAGTTCGGCGGCGTCGGCCGCCTTGTAGGCGCGCACTTCCAGGCCGTGCTTTTGGTAGACGCCGATCAGGTCGGGCAGGTAGTACTCGCCGGCGGCGTTGTCGCGGTCTATCTCGCTCAAGAACTCCCAGACGTTGCCGTCGAAGGCGTAGACGCCGCTGTTGACCTCGCTTATCGCTTTTTCTGCGTCGGTGGCGTCTTTGTACTCCACCACCCGCGCGACGGAGCCGTCGGGACCGCGCAGCACCCGGCCGTAGTGTGCTGGGTCCGCCGGTTCGAAGGTGAGCATGGCCATTCCGCCCTGTGGGGGCAGCGCTTCGGCCAGGCCGCGCAGCGTCTTTGCCGTGATGAGGGGGGCGTCGCCCATGGTGACCACCACCGGCCCTTCCCAGCCGGCCAGAGCCTCGCGGGCGCTGGCCAGGGCGTGGGCGGTGCCCAGTTGTTCGCGCTGGAGGGCGGTTTCCACCCCTAGCGGTTGCAATGCCGCGGCCACCTCCGCGGCGCCGTGGCCGACCACTACCACCACCCGGTCGGCTCCGGCCTCGAGCCCGGCCCGAGCCGCGTACCAGACGAGCGGCCGCCCCAAAAGCGGGTGCAAGACCTTGGGCAGCCGCGACTTCATGCGCGTTCCCTTACCCGCCGCCAGAACTACCACCGCGAAGCTCACGAACCCACCTCCTCCCGCCTGATCCGCCAGAGCATGTATAGCGCCAGGATTATCAGCGGGATCGAAACCAGTTGGGTGGCCGTGAAAAAGCCAATGCCCAGCTCGCGATTGACGTAAACCGGCCACCAGAGCGGATTGAGCCGAAAGGGCTCCTCCAACAGGCTGCGCAGCAGGCTGTACCAGAGGACGAAGTTCCAAAAAGCCCAGCCCGGCTTGTGGTTTTGCTTCCACCAGTAAAACGAAAGCACCAGCAGCACCAACCCGATGGCCGCGCCGTAGAGCTGGGTCAGATGAACCGGTCCGCGCAGCACCTCACCGTTGCAAAAACCCCAGGCGAGCTGGCCGGTGCTGCTGCAGATGCCGGGAAATCCGCGCGCCCAGGCGGGCCAGGTGTAACCAAGCGGCAGGTTGGTCAGGCGGCCGACGGTGTCGGAACCGTTCATCAAATTGCCGATGCGGCCGCCGATTATTCCCAGGGCAATGCCCGGCAGGGTGGCGTCGAGGTAGACGTAAACCGGCACGCCGTGTTTCTTGGCCAGCCAGACGAGCGGGATCAGACCGCCCAGAATAGCGCCGTGAAACGCCAGGCCCCCCTGCCAGATGTAGAGAATGCGAACCGGGTCGTGAGCGAACTCGCCCCAGCTGGTAAGCACGTAGACCAGTCGCGCCCCGATCACGCCGGCTACGACCGCCCAAAAGATGGCCTCCTCGAACTTGTCGGGGTCGTAGCCCTTGCGGGCCACGTAGCGCCGCGCCAGGAAGTAGCCGATGAATATCGCCAACGTAATCAAAAAGCCGTACCAGCGCACGGTTAACGGCCCTATCTGGATCATGATCGGGTGCACGGTCTAACCCCTCCCCAGCGCCCGCGCCAAGTCTTCTTCGCTGAACGGGCCCTCGACGAGCACGGTTTCGCCCTTTAAAACCGCCGGAATACGGTACTTTCCGGCCAGCTCCGGGTGGTCTTCGACGTCGTACCTCTGGTAGGGCAAGCCCATTGCCCAGAGGTAGCGCTCCTGCTGGTCGCAGGCGAGGCAGTTCTTTTTGGCCAGGTAAATGTACACGAAGCCTCCCGCTTTCTAGAATATCCGTTCGATAACCAACCAGCCCATGGCTACGTGGACGACCGCTTTGGCCACCACCCCGCCGAGCACCCCCAGCAGACTGCCCCAGGCGGCGCGCGTCGCCTCCGCGCCGCTCTTGCCGCTGAGCAGCTCGGCGACTAGCGCTCCCAAAAAGGGGCCCAGCAAGAACCCCAGCGGACCCAGTAATAAACCGCCTACGATAGCGCCGATTACCGCGCCCCAGATGCCGGCGCGGCCGGCGCCGTAGCGTTTGGCGCCGTAGACGGCGGCCAGGTTGTCGAGCGCCATTGCCAGCAGGCCCAGGCCCGCCAGCAGCACCCAATCGAACGCGCTTAATTCGCTGAAACCAACCAAGGCTTCCTGGAGCACCACCGCGCCCAGGATTATCAGCGTGGCGGGCATCATCGGCACGAAGGTGAGGACCAGTGCCAGCAACCAGAGAAAGACGAAGAGCCAGTCGGCGAACTGATTCATTTCCTTACTAACTTTAGCGCCTCGCCGGTGAGAAGGCTGGGCGGCTGGGGTAGGCTGGTACTGACTGTTTGGTCACTAAGCCATGGAGAGCGCTTACGAGAAACCCAACGGCCGCGACATAGCCGCCATGCTGGCGCTCTATCTGTTTTGGGGTGGCGCCTACCTGGGCAACAAGCTGGCTATCGCCAGCATCCACCCCTTCATCATGCTGGCCATTCGCCTGGGGGCCAGCGGCCTGCTGCTCTTCGCCCTGCTGCGGCTTTTGGGCTGGACGCTGCCGGGGAGGCGCGAGGTGCTGGGGTCGTGGTTCATCGGCCAGCTCTTGCTCGTGGGCGGGATGGGGTCGGTGGTCTTCGCGCAGCAGTGGGTCAGCTCGAGCCTGGCGGCGGTGGTCGTTTCGACGATGCCGCTTTGGAACGCCTTCTTCGCCCGTTTTCTGGGGCGAAAAACACGGCCGCTCGAGTGGTTGGGAATGGCGCTGGGGCTGGCCGGGGTTTACTTCCTGGCGGGCGAGCCCGACCTGAAGCTCGACCCGCGGGCGCTCCTGGTGTTCGCCGGGCCGGTCAGCTGGGCCTTCGGCTCGGTGATCAGCCCGCGCGTGCCCCAGGCTCCCGGCTTGATGTCGAGCGCGGTGCACATGATGGGCGCGGGACTAAGCTTTGCCGTGATCGCGCTGCTTACCGGGGCTCGCTGGCAAACGCCCAGCGTGACCTCGCTAATAGCACTGGTCTACCTGATCCTCTTCGCCGGCGTTACCGCCTACAGCGCCTACCTGCACCTGCTTGCGCGACCGCTGCGGCCGGCGCTGGTGACCAGTTTTGCCTACGTCAACCCGCTGGTGGCGCTGGCGCTGGGCGTCGGCTTTGCCGGCGAGAGCATTTCGGCCGGCGGTTTGGTGGGCGTGGCTCTGATAGTGCTGGGGGTGGGGCTGGCGGTGAGCGGGCG
>JALVWZ010000245.1 GCA_027023115.1 Thermaceae bacterium | reverse complement strand
GCCGAGTTTTTGGAGGACGAGGCCCGCTACAACGCCGACGCCGTTTGCGCCTCCGACGGGGTGATGATCTGTCCCATCAACCGCGAACAGTTCATTCAGGTGGCCCGTGAGCTGCCCCGGGTGGCCCTCAGCCTGGCCGGCAGCCTGGCGGCGCGGCTCACCCACCTGGAAGACCAGATAGAATCGGCCGGCGCGCCGGTAATGGTACGCCTGGGGCGCGTCCTCGCCTGGACGGCGCGCCGCTTCGGCCGCCCCGAAGCGGATGGCTGGGTCCGCCTCACCAGCGAACTGCGCCAGGAGGACTTGGCCGCCATGTCCGGTAGCACCCGGGTGACCGTAACCAACACCCTGGGTCAGTTGCGGCGGCTGGGTCTGGTAGAGGGCACCCGCGGCCGCTACCGGGTCAAACTCAACGATCTGGAAACTACGCTCGAAGAAATGCTCTGGGAAAGTTAGACCGCGCGCCGCCAGCGGGCCGCCCCTACGAAGCCGCCGGTAACTACCAATCCCACCAAGAACCAGGCCCAAAGCGGCCAGGCCAGCCACTCATAAATCCGTTGGTCGTGAGTTATCAACTGGGCTCCCGCCCAAACGATTATCAAAGCGCCCAGCCAGTTCAGCCAGGGCCAGCGATTGAGCAACTCGGCTACGGCCGCCGAACCAAGCATCAAGATGGGAATCGAGATGAGCAGGCCGATGACCAACAAGCCCAGGTGGCCGCCGGCTGCTCCGGCAACCGCCAGGATGTTGTCGAGGCTGAGGGTAAAATCGGCTATCACCACCAGCACTACCGCCTGCCAGAACGAGGAGGCGCTGCCCACGTGCGCCTCGCCGTCGTCGGCGCGAACCAGCTTGGCCGCTATCCAAAAGAGCGCCAAGCCGCCGGCGGCGCGTAAAAAAGGCACCGCCAGCAAGAGTGCCGCCAGAATGGTGAACGTCACCCTTAGGCCGATGGCCCCCAAGGTTCCCACCAATATGGCCTGTTTGCGCAGCTCGCCGGGCAGGTCGCGCACCGCCATGCCGATGACTACGGCGTTGTCGCCGGAAAGAACGAGGTCTATCAGAACGATGCTGACCAGGCCGACAAGGGTTTTTTCGAGCATCTATTCCTCGAGCACGAAGCGGTCTTCGCTATCGTGCAGGCGAACCCGCTGGATGATGCGGCTGTCGTGGTTGTTGTTGATGTCGGAGGTGGCGACCACGGTCACGTAGTCGCGAATGGGGCTCTTGAGGACCTTCTTGGTGAGCGTCTCCTCCACCTGGAAAAGCCCGGCGGCGTTGTTCATCCGCACCCGGATCTCGATGGGTATCTCCTCGCCGCGCATGATGATCACCTCGTCGACCGCCAGCGCCGAGATGGAGTGAATGTCGATGGAGCCCAGGCTGAAGGCCTTGCGCCCGCGCCCCTTGGTAATGTCGGTGCCGTCGGCCACGGCGGTAACGCCGGCCTCGATGGTCAGCGGCTCCGGATGCAGGTCGTGGCTGAAGATGGAGTGCAGCATCAGCGCCCGCAGCTCGATGCGCTTTTCCGGCTTGTTGTAGAGCTCGGCCAGGATGCGGTTGAGAATCGGCAGCGCCAGGGTAACGCTGAACGCTTCGTGGTGTTCGCGGTGCACCTGATTGCCGATGTCGTGCAGCATGGTGGAGAGGATGACTACCACGAAGGCGTCTTCGAGGTCGCCCACGCCCGATTCGACCGTGTCCGGGCGCACGCCGGCGTCTACCAAGAGTTGCAGGATGGCCACCGAGGCGGCGCCGGTGAGGAGGGCGTGGACGCGGCCGTGGTCGTTGTAGCCGAGCTTGTGCATGGTGATGTAGTTGGCCATGTCCCAGTGACCGCGCGCCTCCGGGTCTTTCGAGAGCATTTCGTAAGCGGCCAGCGCCTTGGGGTAGGGCTCGAGACCGCTGCGGATCGACTGGTCGGCCTCGACGTAGAGGTGTGACTTGGGGCTGGCGATGTGAATGATGCGTTCCTTGGCGTCAGGCAATGGCGAACCTCCCCCGGGTCCGTCCCGGAAGTCCCATTTTACGCTTTTTCCCCGAACGGGGAAAGGGTTACTCTCCCTTGAACTCCGGCGCCCGCTTTTCCAGGAAGGCGCTGGTGCCCTCGCGCATGTCGTGGGTGGTGCAGGCCATTCCAAAGAGGTCGGCCTCGATCTCCAGCGCCTCCGGCAGCGGCACGTCGCTGCCACGGGCCACCGCCTCCTTGGCCAGGGCCAGGGCCACGGGGCTGTTCTTCATGATCTGGCTCGCCAGCC
>JALVWZ010000244.1 GCA_027023115.1 Thermaceae bacterium | reverse complement strand
GCCCAGCGGATATTCGCCGCTTACAACCGGGTGCTGCGCTGTTTTGCGCGCGACCTCGACGACGCCCGCGACGCCGCGCTCTCGCGGGCGGCGGCGCTAATGCTGGTGCAAGAGCTGCTGTTGCAAAAAGAAGGACGTAGCGGTTGTGAGTAAGGAAGAAAGTTTACGCGGGGTACGTCTCGAAGTCCTCGATACCACCCTGCGCGACGGCACGCAGGCCGAAGGTATTAGCCTTTCGGCAGGCGACAAGGTGGCGGTGGCGGAGGCGCTGGCGGCCTTCGGGGTCGACCTGATCGAGGGCGGCTGGCCCGGCTCCAACCCGCGCGACGCCGAGTTCTTCGCGGCCATGAAGGGGCGTGAGCTGCCCGGCGGAGCCCGGCTGACCGCCTTCGGCGCCACCCGCCGTCGCGGTCTGGCCCCCGAGGACGATCCCTCGTTGGCGGCGCTGTTGGCGGCCGAAACGCCGGTGGTGACCATCTTTGGCAAGTCGTGGACCCTGCACGCGGTGGAGGCGCTGGGGGTGAGCCTCGAGGAGAACCTGGCGATGATCCGCGAGACCGTCGCCTACATGCGGGCCGCCGGCAAACGCGTGGTCTACGACGCCGAACACTTTTTCGACGGCTACTACGAAGACGCCCCCTACGCCCTGGCGACGCTGGCGGCGGCGGCCGCCGGCGGGGCCGATACCCTGGTACTCGCCGACACCAACGGCGGCCGCCTGCCCGAGGAGATAGCAGCCGCCGTGCGCCGCGTGGTGGAGCGTTTTCCGGGACTGACCATAGGCATTCACGCCCACAACGACGCCGAGCTGGCGGTGGCCAACACCCTGGCCGCGCTGCGCGCCGGCGCCCGCCACCTGCAGGGGACCATCAACGGCTACGGCGAGCGCGCCGGCAACGCCAACCTGACCAGCCTTTTGCCCACCCTGGTGCTCAAGTACGGCGCCGATCTGCGCGCCGGCGAACATCTGAGCGAGTTGCGCGCCCTGTCGCACTTCGTAGACGAACGCGCCAACCAGACGCCCAACAAGCGCGCCCCTTACGTTGGCGACGCTGCTTTCGCCCACAAGGGCGGGGTGCACGTCTCGGCGGTGGTCAAGAACCCGCGCACCTACGAGCACGTTGAACCCGAACTGGTGGGCAACCGCCGCCGTTTTCTGGTGTCGGATCTTTCCGGCCGCTCCAACCTGCTGGCCAAGCTGGCCGAGGCGGGGATCGAGCTGGCGCGGGAAGAAGCGGGGCCGCTGTTGGAGGAGGTGAAGGCGCTCGAGCGCGACGGTTACGCCTTCGAAGGAGCCAACGCCTCTTTCGTACTGCTGGCGCAGCGCCTGCGCGGCTCGGCTACGCCGTTTTCGGTGACTGCCTTCAGGAGCTGGACCAGCGGCGACGCCCACGGCCGCTGGCAGGCCGAGGCGACCATACAACTCGAGGTGGGCGGACGCACCGTTCACACCGCCGCCGTCGGCGAGGGGCCGGTGGGAGCTCTCGACAACGCCCTCCGCAAGGCGTTGCTCGACTTCTTTCCAGAACTGGCCGAGGTGCGCCTTTCCGACTACAAGGTGCGGGTACTGGAAGGCCAGGAAGCGGGCACCGCCAGCGTGGTGCGGGTGCTGGTGGAGATGGAGCACCCGCGGGGTCGCTGGAGCACGGTCGGCGCCAGCGCCAACGTACTCGAGGCCTCGCTCAAGGCGCTCACCGATGGTTACGCTTACGCGTTAACGTCTCTCCTGGCGGGCGAATAGAAAGGGGGCGGAAGTTCCGCCCCCAGTCGCTATCGGCCCTGCCGGCTCGTCCTGCCTACGGAACCAGCCGCAAGGCGAGCATGTCGTAGTCGCCGCTGGCGTTCGCGCTGTAGCCCACCACCACCGGCCTGCCGGAACCGTCAAGGGCCACCTCGAAAGCGCCGTCGTCACCGTTGCCGCCGTCGTATGTAACCACGCCGCCACTGCCAAAGCTCGGGTCCAGACTGCCGTCGGGCTCGAGCCTCAGAACCACCAGGTCGTTGCCGTGGCCGCTAACGAAGGTGCGCCCGGCCACCAGAATGTTCCCCTGGCCGTCCAGCGCCAGCGAGTAGGCCAGGTCGCTGCCGGGAGAGCCGCCGACGGCGTCGAACTGGGCTTTACCGCCAGTACCGAAGCTAGCGTCCAGAGAGCCGTCGGGCGTTAGCCTCTCGACGACGATGTCGAGGTCGTTGCCGTTTGAGGCGTAGCCCGCCAGCAGGAAACGGCCTTGATCGTCCTTGGCCACCGAGGTCACCCTGCCGCCGCTGAAGTCCGGGAGGGTGCCGTGCCCGTCGTCATCCAGGTTTCCATTGACCTCATTGACCCGCAGCCAGGCTCCCTGTTGCCCGCCGTCGTTGGTGGCCCCGCCAAGGAAGGCGCCGTCCGTTAGCGCCTGGACGCTGTAGGCGTATTCGCTGCTGCCGCCGGGACCGCCAAAGCCGGCCTTGACGGGCGAGTCAGGGTTCGAGAGGTCAACTTTCATGACCAGAGCCTGTTCTTTGACGGTATCGTCCTGAAAGGCCATTCCGCCGACCCAGACGCCGCTGCTGGCGGGCGCCAGGCTGAATGCCCGTTCGTTGGCGTGGCCGGAGCCGCCGTAGAGCAGGTTGTCGTAGGTCTTGACGCCGCCAGAGCCGAAGCTGGAGACGAAGTTGCCGTCTTGGTCGAACATGGCCAGCAGCAAGTCGTCTTGATTAGTGGCGTCGTAAGCGTAGCCGGCGGCCAGGATATTGCCCCCGAAGAGGGGCAGAATGGCGCGGTCGAGGTCTAGGTTCCTGCCGTCTTCGCCGCTGCGCAGGTTAGCAAGCTGCAAAACTCCGGTGGAGGCAAACTCGTTGTCCAGTCGCCCGCCGTCATCTAGCTTGGTGACCACCAGGTGATCGCCGCTGCGACCGAGGACGAAGATGGAACCGCCGCCCCCGAAGGCGAGGCTGTAGCCGTAGTCGTTTTCGCCCTGTTCCTGGGTCAGGTCGTTCAGAACGGTAACGCCACCGTCGCCAAAGCTCTCGTCGAGCGTGCCGGCAGGTGGGATGACTATTATCTCTAAGCCAATGCTATGGCTGATGTCTCCGGAGGTGGCGGTGAGGTTGGTTTGGTAATCGCCCACCGGTACGCTGGCCGCAACGTCGATCTGCAAGGCAACTTCCGCCGCCGTGCCGTTGACGGTTACCTCGTTGGGCGAGTAGCTGATGCCCGCGGGTAGGTCGCTGCCGTCCAGCATCTTGAGCGAGATGGTCACGGTGCCGCTAAAGTTGCCGCGCGGCTCTATGCGCAGCCCCGCCGTGCCGCTACCGCCTTGGTGGATTTGAACGCCGGTGCCACTGGATTTGAGCACGAAATCGGGCGGCTGGTTTTGCGGGCACCCGGCCAGCAACGCAGCGAGGAAGCCGAGCGCCACTAGTGCGATCAGTCTGTTGCGCATAACTACCTCCCTCTTCAAGTTACGAATAGGCCGGTTTAATGAAGGTTTATTGAGTGAATGGGGCGGCAGTTGCGCTCCCGGTTAGCGGAGGTAGCCACGGTACACGGGGAAGCGGCGCGAAAGGTAGTCGTAGAGCGAGGCCCAAGAAGAAAAGACGAGCCGTTTGCCACCGTCGTCCACGACCTCGATGAGCAGCTTACCGGCAGGCTGGCGTTTAACTCGTAACTCTGCCTGCCATTCGTCGGTTTTGCGGCTGCCGTCTTTCATCACAGGTGCAGCATAGAATGCTACCGTCACAAGAGCGTCACAAAGACCCGGCCAGCTCGTAGGCGAAGGTTTGCTCAAAGAGCTTGCGGCGCTTGCCGCGTAGCTTGGCGGCGGTGGCCGCGAGTATCTGGCGGGCCTTTAGGGCGGCTTTTTCGTCGTCATGCTGCTGCGCGTAAACGGCCAGTACGACCGCCAAGTCAGGTACGCCAACCGGCCAGTCCTGCGCCGCTGCGAAGGCGCCGCGGCTGTGGTTTTTGGCCTGTTCATGCTGGCCGCGGGCGGCGGCTGCCAGGGCGGCCAGGGCCAGGCTGCGGGCCAGGTGGCCCTTCTCGCCGCGACCGCGCCAGTGGGCGGCCGCGCGCAGGAGCCAGTTTTCGGCGCGGGCCGGTTCACCCTGGCGCAGGTAGAGGTAGCCGAGGGTGTGGTAGGTGTGACCCAGCTTGGCCTGGTCGCCGAGGCGCGTTTGGATCTCGAGGGCGCGCTTCAGGTCGTCTTCGGCCTCGCTCCAGTTCTTCAGTTCGATGAGTGGCAAGGCGCGTTCGGAAAGGGCCAGCGCCAGATCTTTTTCGATGCCGAAGCGCTCCGCCAGCGTGGCGAACTCGCTGAAGCGTTCCAGGGCGGCGGCGTTGTCGCCCAGGCGGTGCAGCGCCAGCCCTACCAACTCGAGGCCGTCGAGGATGCCGCCCAGGTCGCCAAGGCGGCGAGCGTCGGCTAGCAGACGCTTGGCGCGGCGCAACGCTTCGGGGTACTCGCCGCGGAGCCACATCCCGGTTATCCGGTCGGCGCGGATGCGCAGCGCCAGCAGGGCGTCGCCGGCCTTGCGGGCCAGCCTCTCGGCGCGGTTTTGCAGGGCGTCGCCCGCGAGCTTGCGGCCGAGGCGGAAGTTGAGCGCCGCCAGGTTGCGAAGCGTGCGGGCGCTGCCGGCTACGTCGCCCGCTTCCTCGAAGGCGCGGAGCGCCTTTTCCAGCTCGCCCAGCTGTGCTTCCGGATCGCCGTAGCGGTAGTGTATCCAGGCGAGCAGGAAGTGGGCGCGGGCGGCGGTGGCCTTTTCGTCCAGGGCGATAGCCAGCTCCAGGCCCAAAGCGGCGTCGTTGCGGGCCGTCTGGTAGTCGCCCCGTTGCAGGGCGGCTTCGGCCAGCAAGAGGCGGGGGAGGGGGTTGCCGGCGGCGGCCAGCTCCGCGAGCTCTTTCAGGTCGCTTTCCTGCAAGCGGCCGAGGCGCAAGCGTAGTTCGTATAGCTCCAGCCGGGCGCGGACCGCTTCGTCTTCGGGTAGGGCCGCGGCCAACTCTACGGCCCGTTCGTAGAGGGCCAGCGCCGCCAGGGTGTTGCGGGGGGCTTGACCGCGGGCGGCGGCTATCAGGTTGGCGGCGGCGCGGGCCGGGTCGCCGGCGGCGCGCCAGTGCTCCGCGCTGCGGGCGAGCTCGCCGCGTTCTTCGAGCGAACGGGCCCAGGCGCGGTGATAGGTGGGCAGAGAAGTAGGGGTGGTTTGCAAGAGCAATTGCCGCAGGTGGTCGTGCGCGGCGGCGTAACCGCCCTTTTCTTCGCGCAATAGCTGTTTTTCGCGCAGTGCTTCCAGGTGGCCGGCGGCCTCGAGCTCGCCTATCCCGAGCACTGCGGCGAGGTCGGCGGCGCTAACGGGCTCCTCGGCCATGGCGACCAGTTGCAGGCTGCGGCGTAGCGAACCATCGAGCGAAGAGATGCGCCCTCGCAGCACCTCACGCACGCTGCTCGGCAGCGGCAGCTCGCGGTAGTCGGTGGTGGTGCGGTCGTAGGGCGTGGACCAGCCGCGGTCGCTGAGGCGTAGCTGACCGCCGGCGAAGAGGTGGCGCAGGGTTTCGATGACGAAGAAGGGGTTGCCGCCGGTAGCCGCGTAGAGCCGCCGCGAGAAGAGGCGCGCCCCCGCTTGCTGATGGGCCATCATCTTGATTAACTCGTGAACTTCGTCCTCGCCCAACGGGGGTAGCTCAATCTCTACCAGCTCACGGCCCTCACGGGCGTTCTTTAACCAGCCGGCAACCTTTTCGGTTTCCAACGGCGTGCGCAGCGTGATTATCAGCCGGGTATCCCGCGCCAGGCCAATGAGCAGGGAGAGTAGTTCCAGGCTGGCCGGGTCGGTCCACTGCAGGTCTTCCCAGACTAGAGCGGGCCCGGCCAGCGCCAGCAGGGTGCGGGCGGCGCCCTCCAAAAAGCGCATCTGCTCGGCGGCGTTGCGTATGGGCTGGTTGGCGGCGGGTAGGTGATGCGGCACCAGGCGGCCGGCCTCGCGAAGCCAGACCGCCTCCAGGTCGGGGTGCGACCTCTGGCTGAGGGCCGCGTCGAGGGCGCGGATTACGCCGGCGTAGGGCAGCGAGGAGCCGGCGGCTCCGTGCTCGACCACCAAGCCGCCCCCGAGCCTGAGCAGCAACTCACGAGCCAGGCGGCTCTTGCCGCTGCCGGCGGCACCGCTTATGAGTAGCGGGCGCCGACTCTCCAAGGCGGTTTTGAGGATGCGGTCGCGACCAACCAAAGGTGGCCGGTCCAGAACCTCCGGCAGCGGGGCGGTGCCGGTTTGCGGGGGCGGTTGCCGCGTTTTTAGCTGTTCATACAGGCGCAGTACCCCAGCTTCGGGCTCGAGATCGAGCCGAGCCTTCATCTCGCTACGGTAGTTGCCCAGAACCTCTTCCACGTCCTGCCAGCGCTCCAGCGTTGCCAGCAGTCGCAGCAGTTGCTTGACGGCGTCCTCGCTGAGAGGGTCGCAGCTCAGGATCCCACGCCAGTCTTCGCTGGCGCCGCTCAGGTCGCCGGCGGCTTCGCGGACCAAAGCACGCCGACTGCGGGCGGAGACGTAGCGGTTGCACCAGGTCTCGCGTTCGATAAGCAGCCAGTCTTCGAAGGTCTCGGCTTGGTTCAGGCCAAAACCTTCCATGAAACGGCCCCGCCACAGGGCAATGGCCTCGTCCCAGGCTCCGTTTTCCACGTGCTGGACGAATTCATTGGTATCGCTAGCCAATCCTTCCAGCCAGACCCGTTCGCGGTCGCTGCGGATGTATTTCTCGATAGGGGTGCCGCGCAGGCGGTAGAGTTCCTGGCGCAGCCGGTGACGGGCCGTTTGCTCGGGTGCGTTCCAGAGCAAATAAGCGAGCCGATTGCGTCTTTCGCCCTCGGGTCGCCCCGCCAGGTAGGCGAAAAGTGCCAAACCACGGCTGGTGGGAAGAGTCCAAACTTCTTCTCCACAAACTACCCGCGGCGGGCCCAGCAACAAGAGCCTGCATTCACCGGCCACTACACCTTCATTCTTACGCTTATACCTAATGAAAGCAACGCCACTTTTCTATGAAATGTGCAAGTTGGCCCCTATGGGTCAAGGGCTCTCGAGCCATACCTAACCGCTCCCGGCGATGGCCGGGCGAATGTCTTCAAGTCCGGGGCGTGGGTTTGGAGCTGCTGGTTTATGGGCGTCGCCAGTTCAGGCATCTGGCGAAAGTGGACATGCGCGGTGCAGTTTATTCAAGCCCATCGCCGTTCGTGTGCCGTCCGGTGCTTTCTTTTACCGACCGCAGCAGCCGCCGCGCCGCCGCGCCGCTTCCACCAGCAGCACGAAGCGCGCCAGCCGCAGGGCGCGCGGCCAGCGTTTTGGGTCGCCGCCAACCCTGAGGAGCCACTCGAGGCCCAACCTTTGCGACCAGGCGGGCATTCGCCGCACCCGCCCCGAAAGCACGTCGAGGGTTCCGCCCACGCCGATGCTCAACGGCACTCCCAGTTCTTGTTTGTGGCGGTGCAGAAAGGTTTCCTGCCGTTCTCCCAGGCCGGCCAGCAGGAGGTCGGCGCCGCTGGCGCGGACCGCACGCACCACCGTTTCCTCGTCGTCGAAATAGCCGTGCTGCACGCCGGCCACCTTGGTGTTCCAAAGGCTCGCGGCCCTGGCCGCCGCCGTGGCGGCTACGCCGGGCTTGCCGCCCAGGAAAAAGACTCGCAACCGCTCGCCAAAGTGCTCCAGCAGCGCGGTGGTCAGGTCTACGCCGGTGACGCGGCCCGGCAGCTCGAGGTTGCAAAGCCGCCGCGCCGCCCAGACGATTCCCACGCCGTCGGCGGTGACCAACTCGGCGGCGCTAATTGCCCGGTGCAGTTTTGCGTCACGGCGGCTGCGCACGACCAGTTCGGGGTTGAGGGTGACGATCTGCGCCGGTTCTCCGCCGCTCAGACGCGCGCCGGCCCAGTCGAGCGCCCCCCCTAGATCGACCGGGTCGAGGGGCAGACCCAGCAGCTGGATGCGATCGTTCATGCTTTGGCAACGAAGCGGAAGAGTGCCGTACCGTCTACCTTCTTGACCTTGTCGAGCGCCGGCAGGGCACGGTTGACGTCCACCCAGGCGGCCACCGCCAGGTCGTCGCCGTAGCCAAGGCGGTTCAAGAATCGGCCAGAGGCCGAGGTCCAAAGGCCTTCCACCGGATTCGGGTAGGCCTCGAGCAATGAAGCGGCCAGGCGGGCGGCGTCGCTGAGGCGTAAGTCGTCACCGCGGCGCAAGCGCAGGGCGCGGGTCAAAAACCCGGCCGCCAGGGCGTCATCGAGGGCTTCGGCGCCGCGAAAGCCGGCGCAGACCACGGCTACGCTGTCCGCTTCGTCCTGTTGCAGGCGGTCCAGTAGAGCGGCGGCGTTACGAAAGCCGGCCAGGTAGACGCGCTCGCGGTGTGCTACTTTTTCCAAAGCCCCCGGCAGGTTGTCGCTGGTGTAGATGATTTTCTTGCCGGCCACGTCCAGCTTTTCCAGCTCCCGCGGCGAGGTGCCGTAATGAAAGCCCTCCGGCGGAATCCCCTCGCGTTCACCGAGCAGCAGGTCGCCCTCGCGGGCGAAGGCGCGGGCGGCGCTCACCCGCGAGGTGACCCAGACTTCGCGGGCGCCCCTTTCGAGCAGCACGGTTATCGAGGTGGTGGCGCGGAGGACGTCTATCAGGACCACGGCGGACTCGCCGTAGGGCGGGCGGGGGATCAGGTCGACGCGCAGACGCATGGCTTCATGATTGTAAACCCGCGGCGGCTAGTCGCGCAGCAGCAATCGCGGGGCTTCGTCCAGTGGCGGCAGCTCGGCCAGGCTGCCGAGCCCGAAAACCTCCAGGAACTTGCGGGTGGTGCCGAACAGGCGCGGCCGGCCCACCACCGGCTTTTCGCCGACGACCTCGACCAAGCCGCGTTCTTCAAGGCCCTCGAGCACTGCGTCGGAGTTCTTGCCGCGCATGGCTTCGATCTCGGGCCGGGTGATGGGCTGGTGGTAGGCGACGATGGCCAGCACCTCCAAAGCCGCCGCCGAAAGGCGCGGCGGCCGCGGCCGTAGGGCTTTTTGTACCCGGTCGACGAAGCGCGGGTGAACTATCAAGCGCCAGCCGCCGGCAACTTCCTCCAGGGCTACGCCGTAACCGCCGTCGGCCAGAAGCTTTTCCAGTTGCTGGACGCGGCGGATTACGGCGTCTTCTTCCAACTCCAACCCCTTGGCCAGCTCGGCGGCGGCCAGCGGCTTGCCCGCGGCGAAGAAGACGGCTAGCAGCTCGCTCAGGCGTTCGTCCATGCTTCCTCCAGGGCCGCGGCGATGGCGGCGGCGCTCACGCCTCCCCGGCGCAACAGCCTGCTTTCGGGCAGCTCGTAGACTGTCGAGGCGGTCTTGCCGGCGTGCCCCGGGCGAATATAGTCCACCTCGCCGGCAAACTCCAGCACCTCGCGGTAGCCCGTCACCGGCGGCCGGCCGCTGCGGTTGAGGCTGGTGGCGGCGAGGTAGCCGCCCAGCTCCCGCAGCAGTTCGCGCAGTTCGGGGTCGTCGGGAACCCGCAGGCCCACTTTGCCGGCGGACACCAGGGCCGGCGGCGCGCCAGCCGCCGCCGGGGCAACCAGCGTTAGGGGGCCGGGCCAGAAGCGGCGGCTGAGCGTAAGCCAGCGCCGGTCGCGCGCCGCCCGGGCAACCAGACTAGCGGCTGCGTCCGCGTCGGCGGCCAGGATTTGCAGGGGTTTGTCAGGCGGACGCCCCTTGATCTGGTAAATCCGAGAAATCGCCGCTGGCTGGTCGCAGGCGGCCAGCAGGCCCCAGGTGGTGTCGGTGGGCCAGGCCACCACTCCGCCGCGGCGAATGATGTTGGCGATACGGGTCAGCTCAGGTTCCATGACCGCTCACTAAGGTATACTACCTTTTAAGATGCCTCTGTTTCACTACCGAGCCAAGGACCGCCAAGGGCGCTCCGTA
>JALVWZ010000243.1 GCA_027023115.1 Thermaceae bacterium | reverse complement strand
GACCAACAACCCCCCTCCGGCCTGCGGCCACCTCCCCCAGAGGGGGAGGCAGGGTAGGCACGCGGCTTGTAGCCCGTGGCTTGTGGCTTGTAGTTCGTAGCTGGCAGGAAGTCCGTGGCTTGCAGTCTGCGTCAGACAAAAGATTCCCTCCCCTTGGGGGAGGGTCGGGGTGGGGGTTTTTGAAGTAGGTAAGTGTGGCTTGTGGTTCGTGGCCTGTAGAAACACCGCAGTGAGCAATCGCGCATAACGCATTCGATTCAAGCTACCCACCACGAACTACGCACTACGTACCACGTACAATTCGCTTATACCACCTCCCACACCCCACCTCCTACGCCCTAATCACCACGTACCACGTACTGCCCCCTCCCGGACTCTGTGAACGACGTGTTGGGAAGTTACACCTAGCGCTTGTTCTCGGGTCCGAAGGCCGCCAGGTCGAGGGCCTTTAGCTCGGCCGGGCTCAACTCGCGCCAGGTTCCCGGCTTTTGCCCGCCAAGGCGGATTGGACCCACCTTTACCCGCAAGAGGCGCTCCACCGGATAGCCGATGGCCTTCATCATGTAGCGCACCTCGCGCTTCTTTCCCTCAGTCATGGTGATGACCGCGCCGCCCTCCTTGGGCCGGGCCTTGAGCGCCTGGGCGAACTCGCCGGAGCGCAGCGTTACTCCGCGCTCGAGCTGCCGCAGCAAGTCCGGCGGGGGCGTACCCTTTCTGCTCCAAACGCGGTATACCTTCTTGACCCCGTAGCGCGGGTGCGTGAGCCGCTCGGTAAGGGCGCCGTCGTTGCTGAAGAGTAGCAGCCCCTCGGAGTCGCGGTCGAGCCGGCCCACCGGGTGCAGGCCGGGAACGTCGGGCAAGAGCTCGTACACGGTCGGCGCTCCCGAGCGGCTCTTGCGGGTGGTTTCGTAGCCCTTGGGCTTGTGCAGGGCAATGACCAGCCGCTCGCGGGGCGGCGCCAGCAAGCGCCTGCCCAGCCGCACCTCGTCGCCCGGGTAGACCTTGGCTCCCAGCTCGGCGACCCGGCCGTTGACGATCACCCGCCCGGCCCGGATCAGCTCCTCCGCCTTGCGGCGGCTGGGGGCCGCCCCGGCCAAGACGAGGTACTTTTGCAACCTGACGCCGTCCATCCTTACCATTCTGCCGCAAAGAGGCCTTTTTGAACAGCGGCGCGGCGCGGGTGATACAATCCGTGTGCTGTGGCCGTCTACGCCGTATACAAGCCCTTGGGAGCCACCTCGCACGACGTCGTCGAGGAGGCGCGCCGGGCGTTGGGGAGCAAGAAGGTGGGGCACACCGGCACGCTCGACCCGCTGGCCACCGGCGTGTTGGTGCTGGCGACCGGCCCGCACACCAAACTAGTGCCGTTCTTGACCGGAGAAGACAAGGAGTACATCGCCTGGATCAGCTTCGGGGCCACCACTCCCACCCTCGACGCCGAGGGGCCGCTCGAGCGGGTCTCGCCCTGGAGTCCCGACGAGGCCGCCCTGCGCGCGGCGCTGGCCGGGTTCCTGAGCCTCGAGGAGCAGGTGCCGCCGGCGTACTCGGCGGTCAAGGTGGGCGGCGTCAAGGCTTACGAAGCGGCGCGACGCGGCGAAGCGCTGGAGCTGGCGCCGCGGCCGGTCAAGTACCACGAGGTGGAGCTGCTAAAACTGCTCGATCAACCCGAGCCGCTGCGGATAGCTCCCGGAGCCGGCGGCTGGCGGCCGCACCCGCGCGGTCGCCTGGTGGAGCTGCCGCCCCCGCTGGCGCCGCTGCCGACGGCGGTGGTCCGCCTGGTGGTTGGCTCGGGCACCTACGTGCGCGCCTTCGCCCGCGACCTGGGCGCCGAGCTGGGCGTCGACGCTTTTTTGAGCGGCCTGGTGCGCACCCGCGTCGGCCGCATCGACCTGGCCCAAACGGTCGCGGCCCGCGACTTGGCCACTGCCGAGCCCCTGCCGCCGGCCGACGTGCTGCCGTTTCCGGTGGTGGAGCTGGCCCACGCCGAGGTGCGGCGAGTTCAGGAAGGCGTTCCCCTGCCCATCCCCGCCCGCGGCTTGGTGGCCCTCACCGACAAGAGTGGCCGCCTGATCGCCGTTGCCGAGGGCGACGGCTTCAAGCTGAAGGTGCGCAAAGTATTCAAGCCCTGAGCGCCGTCTGTTGGCGCCGTTATTCCAACAAGTCCACGTACACCTGCGGCCGGCGATGCTCCAGGCTGCGCTCCACCACCGCCGCCGCCTCGAACAAGAGGGGCTCGCTCCAGGCGGGGCCGATCAGCTGCAAGCCCACCGGCAGGCCGGCATCGTCGTAGCCGGTGGGAACGCTCAGGGCGGGGTGGCCGGTAAGGTTGGTCAGGTAGACGAAGCGCATCAGCTTGGTGACCGTGCCGATATCGCTAATGCCGTCAGGCTCCGCCGCCTTGGGAATGGGCGGGGCAACCACCGCCGTGGTGGGGGTGGCCAGCAGGTCTACCCGCGTCAGCGCCTCGGCGACCGTCGCGGCGGCGCGGGCGCGCACCCGCTGGGCGTTCAGGTAGTCGAGCGCGCCGGCGTTACGACCCACCTGCAGGTTGATGCGGGTCGCCGGAGCCAGGTCGCGCCAGTGGTCGGGGTAGTCGTTGATGCTGTCGGCCATCTCGGCCAGGATCGTCACCGCGTGGGCGATGCGGGCGTCGTCCAGACCCGCCAGCTCCACCTCCACCAGCTCGGCGCCGGCTTCTTTCAACTTCTCCAGGCCGTCTTTGGCCCGCGAGACCACTTCCGGGTCGGCGTGTTCGAACCAGGCCGGCCAGTAACCCACCCGCAGCCCGCCAAGGTCGCCGCCCCAGCGCGCCGGCCGCGGCTGCGGCGCGGAGCTGGTGTGGGGGTCGGCGGCGTCGGGACCGGCTATCAGCCGAAAGGCCAGCTCGGCGTCGGCTACGCCGGCCGCCAGCGGCCCTACGTGAGCCACGCTCCAGCAAAGCGGAAAAGCGCCGTGCTCGCTGACGCCGCCATAGGTGGCCTTGAGGCCGACGATGCCGGTGTGGGCCGCGGGCACGCGGATGGAGCCGCCGCCGTCCGCTCCCAACGCCAGCGGCACCAGGCCACTGGCCACCGCCACCGCCGAGCCGGAGGAGCTACCGCCGGGATCGCGCTCCGGGTCGTAGGGGTTACGGGCGTGACCGTGGTGAACGTTGTAGCCGGTGGGGTTCACGCCCAGCTCGTGCATGTTGGTCTTGCCGACTATCACCGCGCCGGCGGCGCGCAGGCGTGCCACTACGGTGGCGTCGGCCGCCGCCACCCGGTTCAAAAAGGAAGTGCCCACGGTGGTGGGGTAGCCCTCGACGTCTATCTCGTCCTTGACGGCCACCGGTACACCGTCGAGCGGCCCCAGCGGTTTGCCCGCCCGCCAGCGCTCGGCGGACGCCCGCGCCTGGGCGCGCACGTCTTCGGGGTTGACGGCCACGAACGCGTGCAGCTTGGGGTTGAGCCGTGCGTAGGCTTTCAGGAAGCGCTCGGCTACCTCGAGCGGGTCGGTGCGACCTTCGCGGTAGGCACTGGTAAAGTCGCTCACGCCGCGCCAGGGCCTGGGGGCAGGAGGAAGCGGTTCCGCCTGGGCCGCCGGCTTGCGCCCCACCAGCCAGGAGCGGCGCGGTTTTTCCTCCGTCTCGGGGGACGCCTCTGCGGGCGCAGGAAAGCTGGGGTAGTAAAGCGGGTCCGGCAGGTCGGCCAGCGAGCGCAGGCGCGGCAGGCCGGCGTCGGCCAGCAGCTTGCCGAGAAGCGCCGGGCCCAGAAGCGGTTTTTCCAGCGCCGCCGCAAAGCTGCGTAAAGCGCGGCCGGTGAGCACCGGCATCTTGACGTCTTTCAGGTCATAGGCCATGGGAACCTCCTAGCGGTGGTCTCCCTCGCCCTTGATGACGCCGCGCTCGAGCCGGTCGAAGAGCTTTTCCAGGTTGGCCTCGGCCACCTCACGCAAGCTCAGGTCCAGCTCGGTGGCAATCTGCGCCAGATACCAAAGCACGTCGCCCAGCTCGTACTTGATGGCCTCGCGGTCTTCGGGGCCGATCACGCCGCCCTTGTCGCGGAAGATCTTCTTGACCTTGCCGGCCAGCTCGCCGGCCTCGTTGACCAGGCCCAGGGTGGGGTAGGTGATGGGGTGGTCGGTGTGGATCAGGCTCCAGGTCTTGCGCGACTTCCGCTGATAAGTGTTCAGGTCGGGTGCACTCGGGTCGAGGGGCATGCTTCATTTTAGTGGACGGGGGAGCGCCGTGTTCCGGCCGGCGGGTCTCGTAGGGCGCTCTTCCCTGCAATGCGTAGCGTTTCGGGGTCTGTTTTGCGAATGTTGCGAAGTTATTCCCGCATTGCGCCCGGCAGGGTTTGGCAAGCAATATTGCGCCTCGCTTGCGAAAACCGGCGAATGTGCGATTGACGAAATGAACAGCCGGGCTACTGCTGCGCCGCGGTGCCGGTCTGCGCCGCGGACTCGCCGATTACCGGCGGCAGCGGCACCTCGGGGCTGAGTTCTGGCTCGACCTCTTTGAGGGGCTCGGGCCCCACCAAGTAGACGTCGCCCCAGGGGCGGTAGACGCTGGTGAATACGTCGTTCAACTCGCGACCGTCGGCGTACTTGACGTGCCGGGTTATGGTGGCGGTCAGGCCGGCGGCGGCCCAGTCTACTTTCTTGCGCGTTCCCGGGTCCATGGTCTCGTCCACGATCTCGCGCGGCGGCAGCGGCGGCTTGCGGTCTTTGATGGCCGGGCCGCTCCAGGTCACCTCACGGTCGGGGGTGCCAAAGAAACGCACATAGAGACGGGTGCCCTTTATTTGGGTGAGAATCAGCACGTCGCCGGGGGTATCGTTGATGAACTTCAGGTCGCGCCACGGCTGGTAGATGGTGGCGTCGAGCCCCAACGGCCGGTAGTAATGGAGCTGATAGCTGTGCGGATGGCGCTCGGCGATGGGCAGGCCGCTGAAGAAAGCGGCGCGGAAGGTGGTGGTCGAGACCTGGCAGATACCGCCGCCCACGCCCTTCTCGGTAGCGTCGCCGACTATCACCAGCGACTCCAAAAAGCCGTGGTCCTCGTCGATGGGGCCCACCGCTTTGTTGAAGGAAAAAGTAGCGCCCCGGGGGATCCAGGTACCGTTCAGTTTGGCGGCGCCGGTGTAAATGTTACGCACCCGCGCCCGGCTCGAGCCCCAAAAGTTGCTTACCCCCTCGCCGATCAGGTCGAGAACCCCGCGCCGCGCCCAATCCACGACGCTCGGCCTGGGTTCGACGGTCTTAACCGGAATGACGAACTGGCTCTTCCCCGCCTGAACGGCTTGGCGGTAAAGTTGCACCGCCTCGTCCACGTTCATTTGGTAACCGCGCCGCTGCAGAGCCACCCAGCCGCGACCCTTTTCGTAGACCCAGCGAGCCGGCTTGACCTCGCGCCGCACCACCCCAGCCAGGGCGCGCACGTCCGCCTCGCTGGAAACCGGGTAGACCTTCGTGCCCACGTATCCCTGCAGCTTGCCGCCGGCAATCTCGAAGTCTTTGATGACCCAAACCGCGTTGACCTGAGCCCAAACCGGCGCGGATAAAAATAGTGTTAAAATTATTGCTCTAATCGAAAGCATTCCGCTTCTCCGCTCTGTTTATCCTACAACACATTCAACCCCGCCATGAGTCAATACCGGCCAGGGCGGCGAAGACCCCCATTCGGGGGCAAAAAGGGGCTTGCCCAGCGGGTACAATATATTACGAATGGACCGCTCGGGGCGTATTTCTACCGTTTCTCCGCCGGATTGGCGGCGTTTACTGGTATTTCTTGCGCTCCTTTCGTCGCTGGCCTTAGCCGGCGGCGTTCACCTAGAGCGCACCTCGCCGGAAACGCAAAGAGCGCTCCCCGGACAGGTGGTTACCCACGTCTTCGCGGTCTACGGCAGCGGCGAGGTAAAGACCAGCTACACCTCGGCACACGGCTGGCCGCTGCTCAGCCCCGAGCGCACCCTGCGGCTCAGCCCCGAGCGCCCCAACTACCTGGCCGTCAGCGTGCGCGTGCCCGCAAACGCCCCCGCGGGGGCGCGGGACGAACTGACGGTTCGCGCCGCCAACGCCAGTGCCCACGCCTACACCGAGGCGCTCTTCAAACCCGGTCTGGAGGCGCGCTGGCCAAGTCAAGTCAGTTTCGTGCCGCCGATTAGCTACTTCGATTTGAGTCTCGCGAACAGCGGCAACGGGGCCGACTCCTACCTGGTACGGATTACCAACACCGACGGCGACCCGGTTTTTTACACCCGCGTTGAGCTAGCGGCGGGCGCCACCAAGACCGTCGAGATCCCGGTGACCTCTTACGACACCCTCGAGATCAGTATCCGCTCGCAGCGCTCCGACCTGGAAAAGAAAGGATTCGTTTCGGTCACCGCTCCCCGCCGCGAAAAAGACGGCCGCTTTCGCCTCCTGGGGCGGTTGGGGCTCTATTACAGCTACCCCGGCAGCTTTTCGGTGGCGGCGGCGCTGGCCGGCCCCCTGTCCGACTTCGCCCACTTCAATTTCGGTGCTGGCTACGCCCTGGGCGGCACGCCGGCCGGTAGCGCTACCGTCAGCTTCGAAGGCGGCTACTTCAGCATCGCCTTCGGACCCAGCTACGGCGTTGCCCTGGGACTGGGCGAGAACAATCTTAGCGTCGCCCTCTCGCTGTCGGGACCACAGCCGCGCGGGAGCCTGAACATAGACGTTTCCGAAGGAAACGCCAGCTATGGCTTTTCCGCCAGCCTCAACCGCGACCCCGGCTTTCACCTGCAAGCCAGCCTGGGGCTGCACGCCCGGGCCAGCAACCTGGTGAAGGGGCTCAAGTCGGACTCACTCAACGCCGAGCTGAGCTATCTGCCGCTCGAGCCGCGCGTTTACGGCAGCCTCGGCTACTCTTTCAGCTACCGCAAGCTGCCGCTGCGCCTGCAGCTTAGCGGCAACTGGAAGGCGGGCGAAGCCGTCCGCTTTGGAATGTCGGCCGACGCCGACCCGAAAGAAGCCTCTTTGGGCGGGCAGATTAGCTGGACGGGCGCGGGCGTGCTCGACTGGAGCCTGGCGGCCAGCAGCAACAACGAGAGGATGCGCATCGAAAGCCCGCTGCCCTTCTACGTAGCCGCCACCGCCGGAGCGGATCGCCTGCGCTTGCTGGCGGGCGCCACCCTCGACCTGCCCGACCCCTGGAGCGACCTCGGCGGTGAGGTGCAGGCCGAGTACGCCGGCGGCAACTGGTCTTTCACCGTTTCCGGCTCGAGTCGGGCCAGCAGCTGGGGCGGGCTCACGCTCTGGGACGTGGGCGGGCAACTGGGGTGGCCTCTCAGCAAGAACCGGATCGCTCTCGGCGTGCGCGCTGGCAGCTCGTACCTGCGCGGCCACGTTGGTCTCGAGTGGGCTCCCTGGAAGCCCCTCCTCTCCACCAACCTCGGCCTGGAAATGCCCGCGGGCGGCGCCATGCTGCGGGCCAATCTGAGCCGCGAGTGGTACGGCGGCGAGACCCGCTTCGGCCTCTCCGCGGACCTGCCCTGGGTGGTCACGTTGCCACCGGAAGTCACCGAGTTCTTCGGCGGTCGGCGTATCGGCACGGTCGTCGGCGTGGTCGAGCTTGCCGGGCCCCAGCGCTTGCTCGAGGGCATTACCGTTCGCGCCGGCGGTTTCAGCACCATTACCGACGCCCGCGGCCGTTTTACGCTGGAGCTGCCCCCCGGTGAGTACGTCGTAAAAATAGACCGCTCCCGCCTGCCCGCGGTGCTGGTGGCGCTGCGCGGAGAGGCCCGGGTAACGGTCAAGCTAAAGCAAACCACGACCGTCGAGCTGGCTGTGGCGGCGCGGGCAATGCTGCAGGGGAAAGTGGTGGTGGAAGGCGAGCGGCCAACTACTCCCCTGCGCTTCGCCGTCGAGCTGGAAGACGAACGCGGCCGCAAGACCTCGCTGTTCACGAACGAAGACGGCTCCTTCACCCTGGCCGGCCTGCCGCCCGGCGTTTACAGCGCCCGCATCCTGCAAGACCTGCTGCCACCCGGCTGGACGGTGGTAAAGGGCGAGGCGACCGTAATGCTGGCCGCCGGCGAGACGGCCTCGGTCGAGCTGGCCGTACGCGCTCCCAAGCGGCAGGTTTTCCGCGGCGGCCTGCAAATACTCAGCGTAGAACCCGAGGTAAAGACTGCCCCACCGGGCTCCGCGCCGCTGGTGCGCGTCAAGCTCAATGGCAGCGCCAAAAAGGTGCTGATAGAACGAGGCGCGCAGGTGCTTGGCGTACTCCTGCCCGAAGGTGAGGACCACGTCTGGAGCGGCCGCCTGCGCATCCCCGCAGATTACCAGGGCCCCTTGCAGCTGCAGGTCAGCGCCGTTGCGGGCGCTGGCGAGGCGCGCTTCCCCTTCTTCATTCAGGTAAGCCGCAGCGCTCCTTGGGGCGTCATTCGCGCCCGGCCGGTCGCCAAACCCGGCCAGCGTCTGCAGGTCGCCGTGCACTGGTACGCCATCGTCAGCGAGTGCTGGCTGGAAGTGAACGGTCAGAAGATTCCCCTGCAGGGCGCGGGCGCCGACTGGCGGGGCCGGTTCACGGTGCCGGAAGACGCCAGCGGCACACTACGCTTCCAAGCCGTCGCCAGGCTCAAGAACGGAACCCTGGTCAAGGTCGGCGGCGGCGTGCTTGTTAGGAAGGGCGGGTAAGGGCTACTTGCGCCAAGGCACGATGCTGGGTCTGGTTAGCTCGCCGCCTTGGACGCCGAGCGTGGCGGCGGTCTTCTGGACGAACTGTTTGGGCTCCAGGGTCAGCTGATAGCTCCCCTTTTCGCCACCGTGCACCACCAGGCGCACCGGCAGGGCCCAGGTGAAGACGGCACTCCAGCAACGAGAGCCATATCCGTATAGCTGCTGGCAGGTGCTGTTCCACCACCCATGGTTCTGGACATCACTGACTTGCGGATCCAATAGCGAAAGATCCTGGCTGCTTTGCCAGCGCTGCCAGCCACTGCCGGCCACGGGCGAGCTTACGGGCGGCGTGGTGAACGGGGGCGAGAACTGGCCGTCGGCCTGATCGAGGTCGCCGCTTGCGTCCACCTCGAAGCCGTAAGATTGCTTTATCACGCTTATTAGCCGATCAGTACCGGTATTGCCGTTGTTGGCCCTATTCTTACCCCAAAACTTGACGACCAGCAACGCCGCGTAGACCGTATCGCCACTGTCCGGGTCGGTGCCCCAGACCACTACCGGCGGGTCGGACGGGCAAAACGGCGGCAGGCTCAGGTTGCTCACGGTTGCTCCGCCGGCGGGAGTAGTGCCGGACTCGAGCAGGGCGGCGCAGAGCATGTCGTTGGCCGTGGGGGCGAAGTTTACGGTGTCGGGGTCGAGGCGGGTGTCCTGATCAACGTTGTAATACCATGTTTGCGCCCAACCCAGGCTCGAAAATAGCACCACGGCTGTCAGGACCAGCCATTTCATTTCAGGTCCACTTCCCCATAGAGAGGCGGCCCGCCGTAGCTCTTCGCCGGACCCTGCGGCTGGATCTCGATGGCCGCCAACACCACGTCTTCGGGCAGGTCGGCTGGAACGGGCAACTCATAGCGCACCAAACCGTCGCGCAATAGCACCCGCTCGGGCAAGGGCGCTCTCTTTACCACCTCGCCCTTGGCGTTTATGAACCGCAACTCGCCGTTTAGGCGCAGGTAGACGTTACCTTTGTTGACCACGTCGGCCACCAGCTTGCGCCCACCCTCTTTAGCCGTAACCAGGCTAACGCCCTGCAACACCGCCGCCGGCTTTTCGGTGCCCTGGATAGTGACGTAAACCACCACCACTGCCCGTGTATTGACCAGCACGTTAACGCCCTTGTACTCACCCGGCTTGGGCTCGGTGGTAAAGCTGAGCGCGGTTCGATAGCTACCTTGCAAGGAAGCGTCTTGAGGTATCGAAACGCTGAATTTGATAG
>JALVWZ010000242.1 GCA_027023115.1 Thermaceae bacterium | reverse complement strand
CTCGCCCAGCGGGCCAAAGTCTATCCAGAGCTTGTAGGCGGGCTTGCGGGCCTTTTCGTTGGGTTCGGCGCGCAGTATTCGCCCCACGCGCAGGTCCAGCAGCGAGAAGGCCTCGAGCGGGTTCACTCTTCCTCCAAGAGCCGCCGCGCTTCCCGCACCGCCTCCCCGAGAAGCTCTTCCAGCCGCTCGTCTTCCAGGTAGACCGAGCGGGCGGCCATTCGCAACAGCGAGGCGGCCGGCGGCCAGTCGGCCAGCTCGTCCGCGAGGTCGGAGAGCGCCGGCGCGCTGGGGTCTGCTAAAAAGTCGCGCAGTAACTCGTCTGGCTTCACGGGCTCATGGTACTATGCGCGCGTGCAAACGCTAGAGGAGAGGTTGCGGCAACTTGCCGCCATGCGCCCGACCGAGCTCGTTTCCCAGATGGAGCGCTTTTGGGAGCAGCCGCCTTCGGCGGAGCGCGACGCCCTGCTGGGTTACGCCATGCTCCTCCTGGCGGGGGCGCTGGAGGGCGCAGCGGCCGAGCGGTACTTCGTGAGCGGCTACAGCTACGCCCGCACCAGCCGTCAGCCGGAGGTGCGCCGACTTGCCGAAGAGCTGCGCCGCGGCTTTATTGACTACCGATAAAAGAAGCGCACGGCCGGGGCCGTGCGCGGTTTTTTGGTTGCGGGGGCAGGATTTGAACCTGCGACCTTCGGGTTATGAGCCCGACGAGCTACCAGACTGCTCCACCCCGCGTCGCCAACGAACAATCTAACAAAAATGCCGATGGCTGTCAAGCAAAATGGAGGTGCGGGAAAGAGGCGGAGATGTATACTAACGGGGAATTGGCGCGAGTTTTCTTGTGACGGAAGCGAAGACCTTGATAGAATAGCCAAAAGAATGCCGGTACCGGGAGGATGTCGTCTATGAAACCAGCGTGGATCTTTCTAATAATGATAGGGAGCCTGTTCGCCTTCGGGCAATCCGGCGGCTCCCAGGTTGCCGACCCCGCGGCGCTGGAGGCTCAGCTCAAGCAAAATCCGGGGGACGTTCAACTAATGCTCTCCCTGGCCAAGGCCTACCTGGAGGCCGGCCGCTACGACGACGCCGCCCGGGTCTACGAGGACGCGCTAGCGGAAGACTACGAGAACTTTTCGGCCCACTTCGGACTGGGCCTGGCCCTTTACCGCAAGGGCAACTTGCGGGGAGCGGTGTTCGAGTTCGACCAGGCCACCCGGGTGGCCCCGGATCGCTTCGAGGGCTGGTACAACCTCGGCGTGGCCTACGCCGACATGATGCGCTGGGAAGACGCGGCCAAGGCTTTCGCCGAGGCGGTCGCGGCGGGCGAGAAAAAAGACCTCAGCGGCGACGTCCTCAAGCCGGCGTACCTGGGTTTGGCGGCGGCCGAGCGTAAACTGGGCCACCCCGACAAGGCCGCGGCGGTTTTGGAGCGCGCCCTGAAACGGGTAGAGGGCGACCCGGAACTGATGTACCTCCTGGCCGAGAACCTTTCTCTGGCCGGTAAGCCGAAAGACGCCATCCCCTACCTCTACAAGGTCCTCCAGAAAGACCCGGCTCACGTCGCCGCGGTCAGCCTGCTGGCGGATATTTACGTTGGTCAGGGTCTCCCCGACCGCGCCCTGCGCGAACTGGACCGCGCCCTGGCGGCGGCCAAGAAACCGGAAACGCGGGCCAATCTACTCCTCAAGAAGGCCAGCATCCTCAAGCCGCTCGACCCCAAGAAGGCGTCGGAACTATTGCAGGAGGCCAGCCGGCTCGATCCGCGTTTGTGGCAGGCCCATTACGACCTGGGCGTGAGCTGGCTCAAGGCCGGCGACCCCGAGCGGGCGCTCAGGGCCTTCCAGCGGGCCTACACGGTCAAGCCCGACGAGCCGAAGATTCTCGTGGGGTTGGCGGCAGCTTACTTCGAGCAAGAGGACTACAAGCAGGCTTACCGCTACGCGCAGCTAGCGGCTGCGACCGCCGACGGGAAGACCAAGGCCGAAGCGCTGTTGATTGCCGGGAAGAGTGCTTACAAACTGGGTCGTTTTGGCGAGGCGCGGGCGCTGTTGCTCAAGGCGGTCGAGAAGCTGCCCGACCGCGCCGACGCCTGGCTGTGGCTGGGCCTTTCGTCTTATGCCATGCAGGACTACAAAACGGCCATTTCGGCACTGGAACATGCCGTTCAACTCAAGCCGACGCCGGTGGCCAAGCTGAACCTGGGCGCGGCGTACCTGGCCGTCAAACGCTTTAGCGACGCCGAGCAGGTGCTAACGCAGGTGGTTTTGGAAGACCCGAA
>JALVWZ010000241.1 GCA_027023115.1 Thermaceae bacterium | reverse complement strand
GCGCCAGCCCAACCAACGAGCTGATTACCGTCAACTTGATGGTTATCTCGGCACCCAGACGCAGGTTGTGGGCAAAGTGCGGCACCTTGCTGGCGGTAAAGTGGACGGCCAGAAAGTACCATTTGAGCGCCAACTCTACGCCGTCGAAAAACAAGATGTAACCCGCCGCCAGTAGCGCCAGCATCAGCACCGTCAGCGCAAGCAGCTTGAGGGATTTCATTCGCAGCCTCCCACCAGCACAGTCCGGGGGCCCGTGGGCCCCCGGACAGGGGTCTCGAAACTACTTACAGCGGATGTCTTTGCCGAACCACTTCATCGAAATCTGCTCGTAGACGCCGTTCGACTGAATGTCGTCGAGCGCCTTGTTGATAGCCGCCAGCAGCAGGCTGTTGCCCTTGGCCACGGCCATGCCGATCTTCTCGGTGTTGAGCAGGTCGGAGATTTGCAGGTTGAGGTTGCGCGACTTGACGGCCTCGAGGGCGGTGAACTGGTCGGTGATCCAGGCGTCGATGCGACCCATCAGCAAGTCCTGCAAGGCGTCGGGGTTGGTCTGGTAGGTCTTGATCTGCTTGGGGTCGAACTGCTTGGCGAACTCCTCGAAGGTCGTGCCCAGCTGCGCGCCGATGACCTTCCCCTTGAGGTCGGCCGGGGTCTTGGGGCCACCGGGCTTGCTGACGATGACGTTACCGGTGCAGTAGTAGGGCTTGGAGAAATCGACCGCCTTGGCGCGCTCGGGAGTGATGGTGTGCGAGGCGATGACGAAGTCGAAACGACCCTGGTTGAGGGCGATGAGCATCGTATCCCAGGCGTGCGCCTTCCACTCGGGCTCGAGGCCGAGCTGCTTGGCGATGGCGTTGCCGATGTCAATGTCGAAGCCCTTTAGATGATTCTCGTCATCGAAGTAGTTGAAGGGCTTGAAGGCGCCCTCGGTGCCGATGAGAATTTTCCCGCTCTTCTTGATCTCGGGGAAGGTGCGGAACTTTTGCGCCATACCCAAAGAGCCAAAGGCCAATACCAGTAAGGCCAACCATACGATTCTCTTCATCTGCATACCTCCTTGAACCACGGTATGATTATACGGGTTCGCGTCCCCAACGCAAATCCCGTAGACTGCAAGGCCATGGACCTGGAAATTACCATCGAAAAGCTCGTTCCCGGGGGTCTGGGCCTGGCCCGCACCCCCGCGGGCGTGGCGCTGGTGCGCGGCGGGCTACCCGGCGAGGTGGTCCGGGTTCGTCTGGAGCGCAAGAAGAATCACCTCGAGGGCGAAGTGCTGGAAATTCTCGAACCATCGCCGGACCGCGAAGACCCCGGCCTGCCGCCGGGGGCCGACCTGCCCCTGCGCTACCAGGCGCAACTGGCGGTCAAGGAGGGCTTCGTGCGCGAGTCGCTTGAGCGGATCGCCCGCCTGGAAGCGCCGGTTATGGAAATCCGCCCCTCGCCGCGCGAACTCGCCTACCGCACCGCCGCGCAGTTCGTCATGCATCCGCTGGGCGGACTGGCCTACCGCGCTCCGGGCTCGAACGAACCGCTGCGGGCGGAACGGGACCCGCTACTGGCGGAGCCCTTGCAACGGGCGCTGGACCTCCTCAGCACCTGGCCGCTGGCGGGCGTGAGCGAGCTGGCGTTGCGGGGCAGCCTCAACGAGGACGCGGCGCAGCTGGGCATCATCGGCGGCAAGGCGCGCTTCTTCCGCCAGGCGGCCGCGGCGCTGGTAGACGCGGGGCTGGCCGGGGTCTGGTGGGGAGCCGCCGACCCGCGCGGCCGCTTTCGCGGCCCGACGCGCTTTCTGGCGGGCAAAGAAACCCTACTCGAGCGTTACAACCACGTCGAGGTTCAGATAGACGTGGTCAGCTTCGCCCAGGTCAACCCCGCCGCGGCGGCCGCGCTCTACGCCGAGGCCGCCGCTCTGGCCGGCAGCGGCGGCCACGCCCTCGAGCTCTACGGCGGCTCGGGAGTTTTCGGCTTCCACCTGGCGGCGGGCTACGAACGGGTGACGGTCACCGACCTGAACCGGCGCAGCATCGAAAAGGGCCGCGCCGACGCCGCCCGGTTGGGGCTGACGAACGTCCGCTTCGCCCGCGCCGACGCCCGCGAGGCGGCCCGCTTCGGCCCCGCCGAGCTGGTGGTCCTGGACCCGCCGCGCGCGGGTCTGGCGCGGGAAACGCTGGCGGCGCTACTGGAGATGAAGCCGAAAAAGATCGTCTACGTCGCCTGCGACCCGGCTACCTGGGCCCGCGACGTGGCCCGGTTGAGCGAACGGGGGTACGGGCTCG
>JALVWZ010000240.1 GCA_027023115.1 Thermaceae bacterium | reverse complement strand
AGGGCCTGCTCCTCTTGGTGAGCGGCATCTACTACCCGGTGGCGGTGCTGCCCGCCTGGGTACGACCGCTCTCGGCGCTCTCGCCCGCCACCTACGCCCTGGCGGCGGCGCGCAAGCTGATGGGCCTAGACAACCCGGCCTCGCGCCCGGGCGCGCTGGCGGGTGCTCCGCTCGGGGCGGTGACCCACGAGCTGTTGGTGCTGGCCCTGATGGGTTTGCTGCTGGTGCCCCTGGGGCTGTGGGTATTTGGCCTGGTGGAGCACTGGGCCAAGCGGACCGGCAAACTGAAGCGGACCGGCTGAGCCGGCGGACCGAACAGACTGCGGCCCCCGCTCGATACACCCGGGCGACGCTATTTCTCGAGCACTCTGAGCACCAAGAACTTCAAATACCGCCCCTCGGGGAACTCGGGGCGCAGCGGGTGGTCGGGGGCGTGGCCGGCCTCGTGCACCACTTGGGTGCGCACGCCGGCGCGCCGCGCGGCCTGCGCCAGCACCTCCCGAAAATCGTTGGGGCTCACCTGGGCGGTGCAGCTGGCGGTGGCCAGCAGGCCGCCGGGGCGCACCCGCGCCAAGGCGCGGGCGTTCAGGCGCAGGTAAGCGCGCAGCGCCGCGCGCTTCTGGCTCTTCCTACCCGCCAGCGAGGGCGGGTCGAGCACCACCAGGTCGTAGCTGCCGGTATCTTGCTCCAGGTACTCGAACACGTCGGCCACCACTCCCTGGTGCCTGCCGGCATAACCGTTGATGGCGGCGTTCTCCTCGGCGTCCTCTATGGCCTGGGGGCTGACGTCCACGCTGACCGCGTGGGCGGCGCCGCCCGCCAGCGCGTAGACGGAAAAGCCGCCGTTGTAAGCGAAGAGGTTGAGCACGCTAGCGCCCCCGGCCAGCTCCCGTATCAGCTGCCGGTTTTCGCGCTGGTCCAGGAAGAGGCCGGTTTTCTGGCCGTGGTGGAGGTCGGCCACGAAACGCAGGCCGCGCTCGCGGACGGTCAGTTTCGGCGGTGGCAGCTCGCCGTAGAGCGCCGTCAGACCCTCAGGCCCGCGCAGGACGATGCCCTTCGGGCGCAGCAGGCCGCCCAGCGCTTTTGTCACACCGGGGAGGACGGCCCTTGTCACACCCTCCGAGTAGGTCTTGATTACCAGGTAACGGCCGTAACGGTCGGCCACCAGCCCGGGCAGGTAGTCACCCTCGCCGTTCAGCAGCCGGTAGGCGTCGGTTGCCTGCGGCACCAGGCGCCGGCGCAGCTCGAGCGCCTCCCGCACCCGCTCTCGGTACCAACCGGCGTCCGGCACGGCGCCGCCAAACAGCCGCACCGCTATCTGCCCGTGCTCGTCGTAGACGCCCACTGCCGCCGCGCGACCCGCCCGCAAGCGCACCCAGTCGCCGCTTTGCAGCCGCACCGAGGGCAGGTGGTTGCGGTAGACCCAGGGGTGGCCGGCGAGCAAGGCGTTTTCGAGCTCGTCTTTTAGTTGCAAGGTGGCGACGCTCACGGGTTAAGCTTACGCTATAGAAAAACGGGGCCGCATTCGGGCTCTCGGGGGGTGAAATGCTCGAGTTAACGCAGGTACTCAACGCCAACGATCGACTGCAACAGCGGATAGACGAGGTGCTGGCCGTCGGCAAGACCGAGTGGCAGCACTATCTTTTCTTCAAGAGCCGGGTCCACGGGGTCTGCGTCGCCCTCGACGGCGACCTGCAGTCCTGCGCCGCCGACGAGGGCATCTACCACGAGGCGCTGGTGCAACCAGCGCTACTGGCCCACCCCGCCCCCAGGCGGGTGCTGATCATGGGCGGCGGCGAGGGCGCCACCCTGCGCGAGGTGCTGCGCCACCCGACCGTCGAGCGGGTGGTGATGGTGGACCTGGACAAGGAGTTCGTCGGCCTCTGCCGCCGCCTGATCCCCGAATGGGCCGGCGGAGCCTGGGACGACGAGAGGCTGGAGCTGCGCCACCAGGACATAACCGTCTACCTGCAAGACGCCGGCGAACGCTTCGACGTGGTGGTGGGCGACCTTATCGACGCCAGCGACCCGGCCTCGCCCGCCGCCCGGCTCTACGGGGCCGAGTTCTACCAGAGCCTGTCCGCGGCGCTTAATCCGGGGGCGCTGGTGGCCACCCAGGCGGGGCCGCTGACCACCACCGCCATCAGCGGGCACCGGCGGGTGCGCGCCTCGCTGGGCCGGGTCTTTGACAGCGTACAGAGCTACGGCGCGGTGGTCCCCAGCTTTTACGACTACTGGGGCTTCGTCCTGGCCGCCGCCGCGCCGTAGCTCTGTACGC
>JALVWZ010000239.1 GCA_027023115.1 Thermaceae bacterium | reverse complement strand
TCTACCAGGCCCTCGAGGGCCACCCAGAGGGTGACCTCCGGGGTGACCGCGCTAACCGCCCCTTCAGGGTGCCCCTCGCGCACGTCGGCGCGGGCCAGGAAGCGGAAGAGGCTGGCGTTTTCCCGGAGCAGCGACGCTCCCGGGCCTTCGGCGTAGACGGTTATCTCCTGCTGCGGCGGCAGACCCAGCTCGGCGCGCAGGCTGCGGACAGCGCTTACCGCTTCCTGTAGGGTCTTGAAGGCCGCCAGCGCCTCCGCGTCTGCCGCGAACTCCTCGGGCTCCGGCCAGGCGGCCAGGGCCAGCTCGGCTTCGGGGTCTTGCTTGAGGGCGGCGTAGATCTCGCTGGTAACGAAGGGCATGAAGGGGTGCAGCAGCTTGAGCAGGGTTTCAAGCGTTTTCTCCAGGCCCCGCATGGTGGCGGCGTTACCGGCGCGCAGGGCCGGCTTGGCGGCCTCGATGTACCAGTCGCAGAACTCGCTCCAGACCAGCTGGTAGACCTCGCGGCTGGCCAGCGCCAAGTCGTAGGCGTCGTAAAGAGCTGTGATGTTGGCAATACCCTCGCGCAGCCGGGCGGCCATCCAGCGGTCGGCAAGGGTGGGTTCGTCGGTTTTGGCTTCGAAGCCCTCGCGGTTCATGAAGACGAAGCGGGCGGCGTTCCACAGCTTGTTGGCGAAGTTGCGGCCCATCTCCACCCAGCGGCGGTCAAAGCGAATGTCCTGCCCGCCGGTGGCCAGATGGATCAGGGCGAAGCGTAACGCGTCGGCGCCGTATTCGTTCACCAGCTCGAGCGGGTCCACCACGTTGCCCTTCGACTTGGACATCTTCTTGCCCTTCTCGTCGAGCACCAGCCCGTGCAGCATCACCGCCTCGAAGGGGTGGCGGCCGTCGAAGTGGTAGCCGGAAACCTCCATCCGGCTTACCCAGAGAAAGAGAATGTCGTAGCCGGTGACCAGCACGCTGGTAGGGTAGAACTTCCGGTAATCGGCCGTGTCCGCGGGCCAGCCCAGGGTCGAGAGCGGCCACAGGGCCGAGGAGAACCAGGTGTCGAGCACGTCGGGGTCGCGCTCGAGCTCGGTGCTGCCGCAAACGGCGCAATGCTTGGGGTCTTCTTCCCAGTGGTCCAGGTCGGGCACGGTGACGTGCCCTTCGGGGCAGTACCAGGCGGGTATCTGGTGGCCCCACCAGAGCTGGCGGCTGATGTTCCAGTCGCGGATGTTCTCGAACCAGTCGATGTTCACCTTGCGCCAACGGTCGGGGTAAAACTTGATGTCGCCCTCTTTCAGCTTGGGCAGCACCTCGTCGGCCAGCGGCTTCATCTTCAGCCACCACTGCGGGAAGAGGGCGTACTCCACCGCGGTGCCGCAGCGGTCGCAGGTGGCCAGGGCGATCTCGTAAGGCTCCTCGGCGCGCAGGTAGCCCTCATCAGCCAGCGCCGCGGCCACCGCCCCCCGCGCTTCGAAGCGGTCCAGGCCGCGGAAGCGCTCGGGCACCCGCTCGCTGACCAGCCTGCCTTCCAGGTCGATCACGCTGGGCTCGGGCAGACCGTGACGCCGGCCCACTTCATAGTCGGTGGGGTCGTGCGCCGGGGTGATCTTCAGGGCGCCGGTGCCGAACTCGCGCTCCACCGCCTCGTCGGCGATGACCGGAATCCAGATCTCGGTCAGGGGAATACGCGCCTTCTTGCCGATCAGTCCCTGGTAGCGTTCGTCTTCGGGGTGAACCGCTATGGCCACGTCGGCGAAGATCGTCTCGGGCCGTACCGTGGCGATGCGGATCTCGCCACCGCCTTCCAGTGGGTAGGCAATGGTGTAGAGGGTGCCCTGGGTGGGGGTGTTGTTGACCTCGAGGTCAGAAAGCGTCGTCTCGCAACGGGGGCACCAGTTTAGCAGCCGTTCGCCGCGGTAGATAAGCCCTTCGTCGTGGTAGCGAACGAAGGCGTAGCGCACCGCGCGGCTGCGCACTTCGTCCATAGTGAAGGCCAGCCGGCTCCAGTCGGCGCTGGCCCCCAGCCGCTTAAGTTGTTCCAGAATCTGCCCGCCCGATTCTTCGCGCCACTGCCATACCCGCTCTAGGAACTTCTCCCGGCCCAAGTCGTGGCGCGTCTTGCCCTCCTTTGCCAGCAATCGTTCGACCACTACCTGGGTGGCAATGCCGGCGTGGTCGGCGCCGGGCAGCCAGACCGCTTCGTAACCGCGCAAGCGCTTGTAGCGGATTAGCGCGTCCTGCAGGGCGTTGTTTAGCGCATGGCCCATGTGCAGCACGCCGGTTACGTTGGGCGGCGGCATGACGATGACGAACGGGGGCTTGTCGCTCTCGGGGTCGGCTACGAAGGGCTTCTGGGCCCAGCGCTGGGCCCAGCGGGGTTCGACCTGCTGCGGATCGTATGCTTTGGGTAACTCTTTCATTAGTACCTCCTGCCTGCGGCAAAAAATAACGCCGCGTCAGCGCGCGGACGAAGCCTCTGCTCCGCGGTACCACCGCGCTTCGGGAGGCGGCCTAGGGCCGCCGGTTCGTGGTTCGTGGCAAGTGGTAAAACCACAAGACACAAGCCACGTACCGCTGCTCCCGCTCTCTTCCGCGCTGTATCGGGCGCACCCGGCGGGTTCTACTGAGCTCAAAGGCCGTTCTTCCCGCGGCGACCCGGGCGACGTTCAGCCGCCTGCGGCGAGGCCCTTTCCAGCCTAGAGGGCCCTCTCTGGCGCCGCCGGGCGGCTTACTCCTCCCGGGCAAGCCTTAATAGTGAGCATAGGACGCCAGTCGCGCGCGCGTCAACCAAATGAAATCTGCGTATGCAAAGACCTCTGTCACCCATGCCGGCGGTGAGCCGCCAGTGCCCGCGTTCTGGTCGCTTGCGGCAAGAACCCGCTAACATCGATCGGACGAAATGCCGTAATTATCGCGAACTCCCGTTTCGCGCCGTTGCTCCCCCTTCACGGGGTTTCAAACGCATTTGCCGGAAGACGCCAAAAAGCGAGGGGCCCGGCCGGGCCCCTCGCTTGAGCTTTCTGCCGTCTACTTGGCGGCGTTGTGCTCTTCGCGCATGCGCTTGGCTTCGTAGAGGATCCGGTTGACGTGTTCCTTGAGCGGACCCCAACCGTACCAGTGCGAGTAGTCGCGGCTGGCGTGGAAGGCACCCTGGAAGGCGCGCTGACGGTACTCCATGTAGATCAGGTAGAGGTCGAGCTCGATCGGCGTCATGTTGTCGTAGTACTGCGCCACCGACGGAGCCCACTTCCAACCCTTGGGCTTCTTGAGGATGCCGTCTTTGTAGAGCCCCTGGACAGCCTGGATGGCCTTGGCGAACTCGTGGTCGGCGTCCTTCACTACCTTGTCGCCGCTGATGAAGAACTTGTCTACGAACGACTTGCTGTGGCACTGCTGGCATGTGTTCTTCATCTTGATGCGCAGCTTGTTGAACTCCTCGGGGCCGCGGGCCGCCCGCCCCTGCACGACGATCTGGAAGAAGCGTTCGGTTGGCTGGAAGTTCTCGTCGAGAATCTCGTTGGCCTGCAGGATGAGAGCGCGGTCGAGAGTCCACTGGACGTCGTCGTCGAGGTCGATGTAGTGGCCCGAGGGGAGCGCCGCCGCCAGCTTTTGCAGGTTGGCTTTCAGGCCCGCGTCCTTAACGGCATCGGCCAGCTTGAGGACGTTCTCCTTGGTGGGGATGCGCAGGCCCAAGAAGCCCCACGAGGTAACAACATTGTGGTTACCGTCCTGCATGTGGCAGGTCTGGCAGGTGGGGGCGCGGCCGCCCTGGTCCCAACCCTTGTAACCGTCGTGGGCCCAGATGACGCCGTGCTTGGACGACATGTACATTTCCCACTGCGGGTGGTCGAAGCCCATGTGGCAGTTGGAGCAGGCGCGCGGGTCCTGAGCTTCTTTCTTGCTGAAGGTGTGGCGGGTGTGGCAGGTATCGCACTGAGCGTTGCCGTACTTGTAGTGCGACATCTCCACGCCGCCGTCGTACTTCAGCGGGCCGGTGTTGCCGGCTTCGGCGCCGATGTAGCCCTTGCGGCCGATGGTGTGGCAGCCGGAGCAGCCGGTGTAGCCGTCCTTGACGATCTCGGCCGGCTGGGCGTGCCAGGCGCTTTGGGTCTTCATGGCGTACCAGGCCAGGTCGTGCTTGCCGGCGCGGAATTGCTGCACCTTGTCGGCGTGGCAGGCCATGCAGGTATCCGGCGTGGGGAAGGTGACCTTGTCGGCGTCGTCCATAGTGTGGTGGGCGGCGCCGTGGCAGTTGGAGCAGTCCAGCGGCATGTAGGCGTTGTTGCCCATCTTGCCTTCGTGGAACTGATGCACAATGCCCGGGGTCACCTTCTGGTGGCACTGGACGCACTCGGAGTTGGAGGTTTTGGCGAGCGCCAAGCTGAAGATAAATGCGAGCGCCAGAACCCATACCAATTTAGCGACTTTTTGCATACACCCTCCTTTTTGGCTCAACGTGAGCTCTATATTTGACTGTCATTATAACCTAGTTAGTATCGCCAAAACAACATTTTCACTTTGCAAGTAACTAGCTATGCCGCCGCCCTCTTCGTATTTTGGATTATGACGTTTGCGAGGGCTAAAATAAACATAGGGGATGCGAAAAAGAAAATGAGGACGTGTATGGCTATAGCTGCTTATCTGGCGCTCATGGCGCTGGCTGGAGGTGGTGTGCAGATGAAGCTGGTGAGCCCGGCTTTCACTAACGGCGGCCTCATCCCGCCGGTCTACGCCTATTGCGGGTCCGACGCGGCCAACGTTAGTCCGCCGCTCGAGTGGGCGGGTTTGCCGTACGGGGCTGCTTCGCTGGTGCTGATAATGCACGACCCGGACGCACCGGTGGGCGATTTCGTCCACTGGGTGGCCTACGATATTCCCGCCAATATAGCGGGTTTGCCGCAGGGCGCCAGCGGAAGCGGCCTTTTCCTGGAGGGCAGGAACAGCTACGGCAAACTGGGCTACGGCGGCCCCTGCCCGCCGCCGGGGCCGCCGCATCATTACGTTTTCGAACTCTACGCGCTTTCGGTTCCGACTCTGGGCCTGCCCGCGGGTGCCACCGCCACCGCCGTCGTCCGCGCGGCCGCGCCCTACGTGCTGGCCAAGGCCGAGCTGGTCGGACTTTACTCGCGCTAAAGCCAGGCCGGAAGCTGGACGGCCAGGCTAGCGGGCGGGGATCCAGATCTTCTCGCCCGGGTAGATGAGATTATCGTCCTCGATGGTGGCAAAGCTCGGGTCCAAGGCTGCCTTGGCGTTGGTGGCGCGGCGGATCTCAGCGTATCGGGACGTGCTACCCAGGTATTGCTGAGCTAGTTTGCTGAGCCAGTCGCCTTCTTTGACGACGTATGCTAGGCCTTGGGGCTGCGTTTGCTCTCGCGTGCGTTCGGGAACTTCGATCTCGGAGTGCGTGCCGCTCAGGTCGCCGTTTTCTTTGAGGGAGACCCAGACCTGGTGCTTACCGGGAGATGGATCGGCGCTGAAGCGCCAATTGCCATCAGCGTCGGGCGTGGCGCTGCCTAGGAGAACGCCGTCGACCCAAACGAATACCCGTTGGGCACCGGTTGGAGCGTTGCCCTGGATGGTCAGCTTGCCGTTTTCGTAGGACGTTTTTCTGATGCTAGCCAGGGGGACGACAGTTACGGGCTTGATCTCAACCATTACTTGCTGGCTGACGATCTTGGGGGCGGCGGCGTAGGCCACCTGCACGGTATGGTCGCCCGCTTCGCCGTTGTACGAAAAGCTCCACCTTCCGTCGGCAGCCGTTTTAATTTTGCCCACAAGCGCTCCGTCTACGATTACCAGCAAGGTTTGGTTGGGGCTGGCCGTTCCCGCAACCATGTTTTCCTTGGAGCGGATGGCTATCTTTTCGAGGGAGGCGCTGGTTGGCACCCGGAACGCGACCTGCGAAGACTGTTTGCCAGCGGCGCTGGCCGTGGCCGTGTAGCTACCGGGCGGGTAGTGCTTGCTGGCCAGCCAGTTGCCGGCGTCGTCGGCGCTGACTTTGAGTTTGCTCTTGCCTCCCTTGCCGTCCGTGACGCTAACCGCTACCAGCCTGCCGCGCTTCGCCGCCCCGCTAAAGGTAACCGATCCGTCCGGCTCTACGGCCACGCTAAGCGTCGGCGGCGGCCCGCTACTACGCCAGGCAAGAAGTATCAGCAAAAGCAGGAACAAGGCCACGATGGACTTGAAATAGTCGTAGGGGATGGGGAACCTGCGCTGGCTGTTCATCTCAACCCTCGCGCCCGCCATTTAGGGCGTCTTGATAGTCGGCCAGTTCTTCCCAGCGTTCTTCGGAGGCCATTTGCGCCTGCCGCGGCCAAGTGGTGGGATCGGCCAGGCGGAAGCGGCTGCCTGCTTCCTTGAGGATTTGGCGCAGCCTTTCTACCGGCGTCTTGGCCAGGGCGGCGAAGCTGTAGATGCCGGCCTGGTTGAGGAGCTGTTCTATTTTGGGGCCAATACCTTCGATTTTCTTGAGGTCGTCCTGGCGGTCCGGCTCCGGTTCGGCTTCGGCAGCCTGCGTCTTGAGAGCGCTCAGCTCCTGGAGGGCCGCTTCGCGCTCGTTTTGGGTTTTGTCGAGCTTGGCCTCGAGCTCGCGCAGGCGGGCTTGCAGGGCCACCGATTCTTCTTCCAGCTTGCTTATTTTGAGCTGGAACTGGCGGGAGCGTTCCTGCTCCTCGAGCAGGCTCCGCTTGCAGTCTTCGAGCTTGCTGCGCAATTCGAAGACCTGACCGCGCCAGTAGAGCCAGTCTATGATCCATTCAACGATCCAGCCGACCAGAACCCCAATGAGAATATAGACGAGTACCATATCTCCTCCCTTGCCAGGTGCTCGATGATAAACGGGCTGCTACACCTCTCTGCCCATTGTACCGTAAGGGGTTCCAGCTAGCGGGGAAGCAAGACCACTAGATGTAACCTCGCAATACGTTGTTCGCAGAGTCCTGGGCGAGGCGGTACGTAGTACGTAGTACGTAGTACGTGGTAGGTAGTAGGAGGTAGGAAGTGGGATGTGGGCATGTCGTCGCATCAGGAACGCGCGATGCGACGTACTGCGGTGTTTCCACAAGCCACGAGCTACAGGCCACGAGCCACGAGCCAGTTTCAAAAACCCCCACCCCGGCCCTCCCCAAAGGGGAGGGAGACTTGTCCGATGCGAGCCGCAGCCGCGGGCGTCCCGTCATCGTCATCGTCACCGTCACCACGTACCACGAACTACGTACCACCTACCCAAAGGGCGGACACACAGGTCCGCCCCTACGACGGGATAACATGCTCCGCGAGTTACGAGCCGCGAGTCACAACCACAGGCCACAAGCTACAAGCCACAGGCCGCTGTCTCGTCATTCCAGCCGAGCGAGCCTTTGGCTCGCGGGGCTAGTCCAGACCGGCGCGGTCTCCGCCACTCGCGCGTGTCGTAAGAAACAATGGTGACGACGCAAAGCCCTAAACGCGACTTCCGAAACGGTTTCCGCACCAGCTTTCGCTGGGGTGACGAGGGAAGATGCTAGTGGCGACGGGAGGGGCGTGAATAACGTGTTCGAACCCTACAACTAGAAGGCCGGATAGCGTGGAGATCGGCCCTCCAGCACCGCCCGAACGTCGGCGCAGACCATCTCGGCCATTTCTTCGCGGGTGCTGCGACCGGCCGAGCCGATGTGTGGGGTTACCACCACGCGCGGGTGCTCCAACAGAGGATGGTCCGCCGGCAGCGGTTCGGGGTCGGTAACGTCGAGGCCGGCGGCGAAGAGGGGGCCATTCGAAAGGGCCTCGAGCAACGCGTTGGTGTCCACCACTTTGCCGCGGGCGGTGTTTACCAGAACCGACCCTTCTTTCATCCGCCCCAGCCGTTCGGCGTTCAGCAGGCGCAGCGTTTCCTGGGTGAGAGGAGTGTGCAGGCTGACGAAGTCGGAGCGGGTGAGCAGGTCGTCCAGTTCGGCATGTTCAGCATCCAGTTCGGCTTCGGCCCGGGGTTTGCGGTGGCGGCTGCTGTAGAGGATTTTCATGTCGAAGCCGCGGGCGCGCCGGGCGAAAGCCTGACCGATGCGACCAAAGCCGATCACGCCTACGGTGGCCCCATAAAGTTCGGGGCCGAGGAGCAGCTCGGGGTGCCAGGTCCGCCACTCGCCGCGGCGGACGTAGTCGTGCCCTTCCACTACCCGCCTGGCAGCCGCGGCCAGTAGGGTGAAGGCTAGGTCGGCGGTGGCGTTGGTGAGCACCCCCGGCGTATGGGTAACGACGATGCCGCGCGCCCGGGCGGCTTCCAGGTCTATGTTGTCGAGCCCTACCGCGTACTGGGAGATTACCTTCAGGCCGGGGCCGGCGGCGTCCATCAGTTCGGCGTCTACCCGGTCCTCGAGCATGGTCACGAGCCCGGCGGCTCCTTTTGCCAGCTCCAGCAGGCGCTCCCGGGGCGGGGGCAGGAACTCGGGCCAGACCTCCACCTGGTAGCCGGCGGCGCTGAGTTTGGAAAGCGAGTTGCCGGGGAGCTTGCGGGTTACAAAGACGCGCTTCATGTCTTCAGGTTACCTTTTCGGCGAAGACGCGGAAAAACTCCTTCAGACCCGGCTCGGCCGCTATCAGCTTCTTGTGCAGCTCACGGCGGCCGAGCGGCGCCGCCGTGAGCAGGCGGCGGACGAAGCGGCTGCCGCCGGCCTCTACCATCTTTGCGGCCTGCAGCGTGAACGCCCCCTGGAACCAGATCTGTTCGGCCAGCGGCCTGCGCGGGTAACGCTCGAAGCCTCCCAGGCTGCGGCGCTGGGGTTGGAGGCGGCTTGCCAGTTCGGCCCAGGCGCGCGCCTGCGCGTAAAGTTCCGGGTCGGCTTCGTAGAGGGCCAGCATGTAGAGGTAGTTGGCCAAAAACTCGTCCACCCAGCGCACCCGCGCCCTGAGCCCCCAGGCCACGGCCACCGCGTGGGCGTACTCGTGGGCTATCATCAGGTCGAGAAACGTCGCCAGCGGGCCGGGAACGCGCCCGCCGCCGCGGGCGGCCTGGGCGAAGACGTGGGTAAGGCGCTCGAGCAGGCGGTCGGGGTAGCGCAGCGGGGCGAAGACGGCGTAGCCCTCCTCCGGCTTGCTGCGCTGAAAGGGGTAGCCGTGGGGGAGCCGGGTAAAGCGGCGCCAGTCGTCTTCGTCGAGAACGTAGAGCGTAACCGGCGGGATTTCTCGCACCCGCTCCAAAGCGTCGTGGAGCCTGGACAGGAAGCGTTGCAGCTCCACGGCGCGGCGGCGACCCCCTGGAGAATACTCGGCGGGGACGTGAGGGTGGGGCAGGCGCTTCAGCATGGTCAGGGCTTGAGTTCCAGGTAGCGGGTATGGGGCACGAAACCGAGGTTTTCGTAGAGCCAGCGGGCGTCGTCGGAGGTGTACAAGCGAACGCGCCTGATCTCCTCGGCGCGGGCGTAGTCGAGGGCGGCGTACACCAGGCGCTTGGCTATGCCCTGCTGGCGTTGCTTGGGGAGCACGTAAACGTTGTGCATGTAGGCTTCCAGCAGCCGGTGACGCCGGGGTTTGGGCGGCATGGACTCGAGCGTTAACGCCAGCACTCCCACGGGTTCGCCGAACACCTCGGCGATCCAGGCCGCCTCGCGACCCGTGGAAAGCGCCCAGGCAAAGTAGTTTTCCGCCGCCTGCGCGAAGACCGCCGCCTCTTCGTCGAGTCGCCCCATCTCGTCAAAGAGCAGCACGCGGAACCGCGCCAGCACGGCGGCGTCTTCGGCGGTTGCGGGGCGGATGAGGAGCACGTTCCCATTGTAGGGTAGGTCGCGGCCGCGCGCGGGCGGCCGTGGTTTACGCAGCGCTGCCTGTCGGCCGGAGAAGATTGGGATCCTTGTTCTTCGGGAATATGCGGTCGTTTTCCTCTTGTAGGGAAGGCCGTCAGCCAAGTGTCCGTTGGAGTCTGTTCCCGAGCTGGGTATAGGTCGATACCCGTGTCGTTCTATTTGCATATGAATTACATCCACCCCCTACATCCACAACCCACCCCC
>JALVWZ010000238.1 GCA_027023115.1 Thermaceae bacterium | reverse complement strand
CCGGCGAGGGCTACCACTACAGCGTCGCCACCACCGAGCCGAGCGGCCTCAGCGCCGCCTGGTCGCCCGCGGGCGTTCTGGCGATAGCCGTGGACGACGGCCAGAACACCACTCTCTACACCTGGACCGCCGCCAGCGGCGACCCTCCCAAGCCCAGCGGCGACCCGCTTGCCCTCAGCGGCGTTCGCTTCGTGCTGCCGCTTACGGAAGGCTGGCTACTGGGCGGCGGGCAGGGTTACGCCCTGCGCCGGCCGGACAAGGCCGACGTGGTGCGGCAAAAACCTGCCTCTTACGGCCTGGTGGATCCCAACCTCTACGCCTACCTGGGCGCGCCCGGGCGGCTGGTGGTTCTCGACCTGCTCGACCCCGCCCTCGGCGAGCACGAACACGCCTTCGCCGCGGCGCCGCGCGGCTTGGTATACCTGCCCGTAGGGCAATAGAGCAATTAAGCCGTGAGTGGCAATCGCCATGGCTAAACAGGAGGCGACGCTGCAGCGCCCGCCGCGCTGGCGGTCACGTTCACTGCTCGCGCAGATATCATATGTGTTTTACAGACTGAGAATACTTTCTTTAACAATACCGCTTTCACACCGACGTCGTCTGCTATAGTGTGAGCAAAGCAGGGCATGCGCTAACGGGGATCGCGTCATTTTGCCAGGAAGCTGCGAGAGGGTTTCCTGCTTGACTGCGTGACGAGGAGGGCAAAATGACGAGGCATTTTTGGTTTCCCATTGGCGCGGCTCTGGCATTAATGTTATTCACGGCGTGCGAGGGCGGCCCGCCCGCGAACGGCAATACCAAGCAGTTGTACACCGTCGTCAACAGCGCGTCGTCAACCTACCGGATCATCAACGGACAGGCGGGTCCGGTAGGCACTCTCCTCAAGTACATTCACTTCGACGGCGACGGGCTGCACAAAGGGCATAGCCAGAGCTTCGGCGTTAGCGACGACGAGTGCGGCAAAGACTGGCGGGTTTACGTTTACTACAACGACCCCGGCGGCACCTATTGCTCCCAAGTCAAGCGGGTCCCCTGCGGCGGGTCCGCAACGTTCGTGTTCAACAACACGAATTGTTCACACTGAACCTTAGCGTTTGGGCGCTAAAGAGCGGTATCTTGCGGCGGTGAGCGGCCGGGGTGGCCGCTCCCGCCCTCTTCCAGGCAAAATAGAGGCATGGAACTCCACCACGTCGCCGTGGCCGTACCTGACCTTGCCGCAGCCACCGAACGCTATCGCGCCCTCGGCTACCGGCTCGTCGCCGAGGAAACCCTGCCCGACCAGGGCGTACGCGCGGCGATGCTGCAAAGCGGCGCCAGCCGCATAGAGCTGCTGGAGCCCCTGGGGCCCGAAACGACCGTGGGCCGCTTCCTCGAAAAGCGCGGCCCCGGGTTGCACCACCTGGCCTTCGCCTGCGCCGACGTAAGCGCCGAGCTGGCGCGGTTGCGCCGCGCCGGCGCCCGGCTGGTGGACGAACGGCCCCGCCCCGGCTTTGGCGGCCACCTGGTGGCCTTCGTTCACCCCTCCTGGGCGGGGGGCGTGCTGGTGGAGCTGGTGCAGGAAGAGTCGTGAGCCGCCGTTTCTACCTGGGGCTGGCGCTGGCTGAGGCGGTGCTGATCTATATCGCTTCGAGCCTGCCCGGCAGCGCCGTCGGCCTGCCGGCGCCCTGGGACAAGCTGGCCCACGCGAGCGCCTACGCGCTGCTGGCCCTCCTTCTGCGCGCCGGCGGGCTGCACCCGGGCGCGGCCTGGCTGCTGGCGGTCCTTTACGGCGCCAGCGACGAGCTGCACCAGTACTTCGTACCCGGCCGCTTCTCCGACCCGGCCGACCTGGCCGCCGACGCCCTCGGCGCCCTGGCCGCCTTTCTGGGGCGGCGTGGCTGAACGTACCGCAAGCGGCCGACTGGTAAGATAATCCCCAAGGAGAAAGCCTTTGGTGCGCAACTTTGGCCTGATACTGCTGGCGCTTTGCGCGCTCGGCCTGGGCGCTGCCCAGCAAAGCGCGCCGTGGCCGCTGCTGGGGTTCTTCCCCACGCCGGCCCGCCCTACCTGGCGAGACATGCTGGCCACCCTCGAGGGCATTTCCCGCCACGCAGACGCGGTGCTCCTGCAAAGAAACGTCCCCTGGCAGGACTTCGCCGCCGGTCCGGACGCGACCTCGCGCGAGTTCGAAAACCTGCAGAACCTGGTGCGGCTCAGCCGCCAGCGTGGGCTCGAGCCGATCTTCGTGGTGGATGCCCTCAACGGTCTCGACCGCCGCCGCTTCTACGGCCTCCCGCCCGCC
>JALVWZ010000237.1 GCA_027023115.1 Thermaceae bacterium | reverse complement strand
GGTGTGGGGTGAGCCGGCCGAGGCGCGGGTCAGCGGTTGGCTGGCAGGCCGCCTGCGGCGGGCTGCAGGCGTTTGGAGCGGCGAGCTGCACGCCGCGGACGCCCGCTTGGTGGCTTCCGGCAGCGGTTTGCTGCCACGGTTGCAAGGCGAGTGGCAGAGCCGGCGTTTACTCGTAGACATACCCGTGCTGGCCGTGGACGACCTGAAACTCGACCTGGCCAAGCGGAGCGCCAGTGGCGAACTGGACGTGGGCAAGTTGCGGCTGGTGGGCGAGGGTCAGGTAGTCACCGCTACCTATCCGCTGGCCGGAGCCATGCCGGCGGCCATTTTGAACCTGCGCAGCATGAAGTTGCGCGTGGACCCCGACGGGGCGGGAAGCGGCTCGCTGAGCTACGCGCCCGGTACCGGCTTTAGCGGCGAGTTGAGCCTGCGAACCGGCCTGGGCGAGGTGCAGGCCCGGGGCGACGGAGGCCTACGAGTGGTCTGGCGGCATGAACGGAGCGACTGGCTGCCCTGGCGGGAGGGCCGGTTCGTCTTCACTTACGGCAGTGGCTGGAGCCTCGAGTACGAGGGCGGGAAGGCGATCCAGGCCCGATTGGAGTCCAATCGGGAGGGGTTAAACCTATGGGTAAAAAGTGACTGGGGCGGTGGCAAGCTGGTCTACGACCGTGGTTGGCGCGGACGCATCAGCTTTGCCGGTCTGCCACTCGCGCCACTGGAAGCGCGCCTAGACGGCGAGCTGGTCGCCGAGGCGGGGGCGCTGGCGGCGCGCGGCGAGCTGGCGGGTAACGCCGGCCGCCTCTCCTACAGCCTGCGCGGCGACGCCGGCGGGTTGCTGCCGCGGCTGGGAAACGCCGCGTTGGTGCTCGAGAACATGCGCTTGGAAAAGCTGCCCCGCTTCCTCAACAAACTGCCCTACGCCAAGGGCAACGTCAGTGGCACCTTCGCTTACGGCGGCGGCATGCTGGCCGGCCGCCTGGTCAGCGACGGTCTGACCGTCGCCGGCGAAACCTATCCGCTGGAGGCGGCCCTTTACTGGAGCGGCGAGCGCAAGACGCTGGCGCTGAGCCTCGGCGACAGCCGTATCGAAGGCGAATGGCAGGGTAACGACCTGCGCCTGCGGGGTGAGATGGTTCGTCTGCCATTGCACTTTTTGACCGGCGCCTGGGCGGGGCCGCTGGCAGGTACGGGTTACTGGACGGGCGCGGCCAAGGCGCACCTGCGTTTGGACGACTTGCGCAAGAGCTACGCGGTGCTGGTTGGGGAGCGGCTCGAGTTCAGTGGCGGCGGCGACAGCCTTAGCGGTCGGGCGGCGGCCCGCTACGAAAACGGCGTCTTCTACCTGGACGAGCTGGACTTGCAGGGGAAGGGCAGCTGGCGCGGGGCAGGTTACTGGGGTCCGGACGACGCCGACCTGAGCGTGGAGATCGACAATACCGTGTTTACTCCGGTCCTGAGCGTCTTTCCGCAACTGCGGCGTTTGCACCCCAGCGCGGCCGGTAGCCTCAGCCTGCGCGCAGAGGGCAAGAAGGCGGAGCTGCGCGTCCGCGACCTAGACTTTTCGCTGGCGTCGGTAAGCGGCGTGGTTAGCGCTGCGCAGCTCGACTTGGCGAACGGTGGAGTCCGGCTCGACGGCCGGCTGAAGTTCAACAAGCCCTACCCCGGGTCGCTGACCCTGGCGGGCAGTGGCAAGCGGGACGACCTGACGCTCAATCTCAGTGGCGACGTGGACCTGCCGGCGGTGGGCAGGCTCGAGCAGGTTGGCGGAGAGTTGCACTGGCCCGACTGGAAACTGAGCCTGCGCGCCGGCGACGCCCGCCTCAGCGGCATACTCTGGCCACTTTCGCTAAAGCTCACCGGTGAACTGCCCGTGGCGCTTCCCGAGAAATACCTGGTTTCGGGGCTGGTACGCCCCGACCTGACCCTGGTTTACCAACGTGGCGAGTACGTTTTGGGCGGCGAGGCGCAGGTCCTGCGGGCGGTGCTCTCGCGCCCCGAAGGCAAGCGCGAGGTGGCCTTCAAGGTCAAAAAGTACAAATATCCGCTGCGTTTCGACCGGGTGCGCATCTACAGCGACGGCGGAATCATCATCCAGGAACCACTGGCCGGTGGCGAGGGCGAAGGCGAGGTCTACCTTGGCGGCGACGTGGCCGACCCATACCTGAGCGGCCAGTTGAAGGCCATTCGCGGCTATTTTCTGCTGGGGAGGCACCGCTTCGTAGTGGACGAGGGCTGGGCCCGTTTCACCCCGGCCGGCGGCCTCTACCCCGACATCTACCTGCTGG
>JALVWZ010000236.1 GCA_027023115.1 Thermaceae bacterium | reverse complement strand
GCCTGAAGGTGGCCCGTTTGCCGTTGAGGGTTACCTCCTGATTGCCGGAGCGGTCGATGCGCCGCCGCACTACGAAGCGCTGCTTCTGGTTACGAACCACCAGCTCCACCTCGGCGAACGGCATGGGCCGGGTGCCGGCGCCGCCGTGGAAAATGAGTGCTTCGGCTTCGCGGGCACGCAGGGCCCGGGCGCGCGAACCCATCACGAAGCGCACGGCCTCTACGATGTTGCTCTTGCCCGAGCCGTTTGGCCCGATTATGCCTGTCACGCCGTTGTCAAAGAGGAGTTCGGTGCGCTCCGCGAACGACTTGAAACCGTGGAGGGTCAGGCGCTCAATCTTCATCGTTATGGTCCAGGTAGCGCTCCAGCGCCCGGCGCGACTCGACTAGCGGAAAGCGCCGTTCGTTCTCGGCCAGCTTACGCCGCATGGCGGCCTCCAGGTCAACACCTGTTTGCGCGGCCAGCTTGTAGAGCAACAGGCCGGCATCGGCCAGCTCGTCGGCGAGTCGGCCGTGGCTTTCCTTGTAGCCGGCCCGGGCCAGGAGCTCCCGGGCCACCTCGCCCAGCTCTTCAATCAGGTGGAGATAGGTATGCTCGGGCCTTACCGCCTGCCATCCGCGTTCCTCGTCGAACCTGCGCACCTCTTCCTGGATACTGCTCACCGCTTCCTCCGAATGGGCTCGACCAATGATAGGTGTCCGAGCGTCTTAGCGGGCTCGCCGCCGATCAGGAACCAGACCTCATCCAGCGGGCCCTGGTCCAAAACCGTATTGGCGATCCCGTAAATGAGGAGGGTTTCGCCGGTAGTGCCGTAGCCAAGGCTGGCGTAACTCTTTGGAAGATCGACGTAGGCGCTGCGGCCGCTGACGAACACCGTTGGAGCGGGAGCGCCGGCGGGCAGCAGGGGCTCGCCGGTCTTGAGCGGACCCTTTACCAGCTCGTCGAGCGCTCTTTGATAAACGGTCTGGCCCGGCTCGAGCTCGACCTTCCGTTTTTCGATGATGAAACCGCTGGCGTCGGGTTTGGCAAAGTACAGGCGCAACTCTACTTGGCGTGGCTCGGCAATACTGGCCTTTTCGGTATCCAGGTTGACGACGTCGCTCGCCGGCCTTCTACCGACGTATAGGTAGAGACCTGCGCCCACCAACAAAATCAGCAGACCGAGAATGTTCCATACCGTCAGGTAGCGCTTCACGAGCCGCCTCCCAAGAAGCTCGCCACCGCCAGGGCGATCACCTGGGCGTAGGCGCTTTGCTGGGCGCTGCTGGCAAGGCGGGCACGGTCGCTACTATTACTCAAAGAGCCGAGTTCGAAGAGGACCGCGGCTCCGGGAGCGCGCTCGAGCAGGTAAAGGGGCGTCTCGCCCTTGCGGGCGGAAAGGCCAATGCGGCCCAGCTCGGACTCGAGCAGCCCGGCCAGGCGGGCTACGCCGCCAGGCGGCTGGGCATAGTAGCGCAGAATGGGTTGATAACCGCCGCCGGCCAAAAGCGTGCGCGAGCGCGCGGTAAAAACCGGCGTCGTTCGCGTCCCGCCCGTGAATGTGAATATGCCCGGCCCGGCCGGCGCCAGCGGACTGCCCGCAACGTGCAGGCTTACCAAAACGTCGGCCTGAGCGGCCAGCTGCGCCCGCTGCGTCATGCTAACTTGCACGTCTTTGTCGCGCGTCAGCCTGACGCGGTATCCCCGCCTCTTGAGTATCCCAGCCGCCTGGCGGGCGACCTCGAGGACGATGTCCTTTTCCTTCAAATTACCGTAGACGGCGCCAGCGTCGGCTCCGCCGTGACCGGGGTCGATTACCACCAGCGGTCTGGGCCGGGGCACGGTCCCTTTCTCGCCAACGTAGATGCGCACTTCGTTGGGGTAATAGGCTACCTCTTCGGGAAAGCCACTGGCACCGTCGAGGAACAGCTCGCTGCCCAGCGGCCCCGGCACCAGGCGTACGTCGCTCAGGTAGAGCCCGGTAAGAGTCCGCATGCCTTCTTCGGCGCGCACGCCCAGTAGCGTCCAGTGGCCGGGAGCCTGGCGCACCACGTTGACGTTACGATCGAACCTGAGCACGAGCACGTCGCGCCCGTTGGAAACGGCATTATTCAAAGACTGTAAACTGGCTGCGGGTAACAAGACCCGCAGGCCGTTGCTGCCACCGCCATAGGTGCAGCCGAACGCCCTGGCCACGTATTTGACCGGAACCAGTATTCTCTTGCCGTCGCGCAAGGCGTGCGGCGGCGTGCCGGTTACCAGTTTCTTGAATACGGTGCGCGACTTGGGAATTGCACTGACCGGCAG
>JALVWZ010000235.1 GCA_027023115.1 Thermaceae bacterium | reverse complement strand
AGCTGCGCCGGCAGATGGACGACTTTTACTACTACGTCAAACCGCCGGCGCGCGAGAACGCCCGCAGCTGGGACGAGGTGCCGGAAGAGATCCGCCGCACCTACGAAAAGCTGGGCATTCCCGAGGCTGAGCAAAAGGTGCTGGCGGGCGTGGGAGCGCAGTACGACTCCGAGATGGTCTACCACTCCATCAAGGAGGAGCTCGATAAGAAGGGCGTCATCTTTACCTCCATCGAAGACGGCGTGCGCGAGCACGAAGACCTCTTCCGGCGCTATTTCTCCAAGGTGGTGCCGCCCACCGACAACAAGTTCGCCGCCCTCAACTCGGCGCTGTTTTCGGGCGGTTCGTTCGTCTACGTGCCGCCGGGGGTGGACGTCGAGGTGCCCTTGCAGGCCTACTTCCGCGTCAACACCGAAGGCTTCGGCCAGTTCGAGCGCACCCTGATAATCGTCGACGAGGGCGCCAAGGTGCACTACATCGAAGGCTGCACCGCCCCCATCTACACCAGCGAGGCGCTGCACACCGGCGTGATCGAGATCGTGGTCATGGACGGCGCCGAGAGCCGCTACACCACCATCCAGAACTGGCCGGTGAACATGTACAACCTGGTGACCCAGCGGGCGCTGGTGGGCGAAAACGCCTACCACATGTGGCTCGACGGCAACCTGGGCTCCAAGGTGACCATGAAGTACCCCTCCTCGATCCTGAAAGGCCGCGGCGCCCGCAGCGAGATCCTCTCGATTGCCTTCGCCGGTGACGGTCAGCACCTGGATACCGGCGGCAAGCTGATCTTCAACGCCCCGGATACCTCGGGCTCGATAGTCTCCAAGTCCATTTCGAAGGGCGAGGGGCGCAGCAGCTACCGCGGCTTGGTCAAGGTGCCGCCCAAGGGCGAGCGGGCGCGGGTCAACGTGGAGTGCGACGCCCTGCTGGTCAACGAAAACTCCAAGACCGACACCTATCCCTACATGGAGATCGCCAGCGACTCGGCCAGCGTCGGCCACGAGGCCACCGTTAGCCGTCTGGCCGACGACCAGATCTTCTACCTGACCACCCGCGGCATTCCCGAGGACGAGGCGGCGGCGCTGATCGTGCGCGGCTTCATCGAGCCGGTGGCCAAGGAGCTGCCGCTGGAGTTCGCGGTGGAGCTGAACCGCCTGATCGAGCTGGAGATGGAAGGATCGGTGGGTTAGATGAGCACCGTTGAGGTTTCCCTTTCTCCGGCCGCCGTCGAGCGCCTGAGCGCCGGCGAGCCGACCTGGCTGGCGGCGGCGCGGCGGCGGGCCTTCGAGATCTTCGAAAAACTGGACTGGCCGACCACCAAGAACGAGGCCTGGCGTTACACCAGGCTGGACCCCGGGCTCTTCGCGCTGCCACCGCAGGCACGCGGCGAAGCGGAGATGCGCGAGTTCGAAGACCTGCCGGCCGCTTTGCAAAAGCGGCTTGGCGAGACCGACGTGGAGGCGGCGCTGGTGTTCATCAGCGGCCGCCTGGCCTACGTTCGCCTGCCCGACGAGTTGGCTTCCAAGGGCGTCATCCTGGAAAGCCTGGCTGAAGCGGTGGATCGCCACGGCGAGCACGTGGAAGGCGCCCTCTACCAGGCGGTGAGCGAGGCCGCCCTGGCGGGCCCCGAAGACAAGCTGGCGGCGCTGAACGCCGCGCTTTGGAGCTACGGGGCCTTCGTCTACGTGCCGGCGGGGGTGGAGCTGAAGGCGCCGCTGGGAGTCTTCCACTACGCCGACGAAAAGGGCGTGCAAGGGCACAGCCGCACGCTGCTGCTGCTCGACGACAACGCCGGCGCCACCTTCATCGAGGAGTTCCTTTCGCCGCCGCTGGAGCCCTACACGCACGTGGCGGTGGGTGAGATTTTGCTGCGGCCGGGGGCGCGCCTGCGCCACGCCGCGGTGCAGACCTGGGGCGCGGGCGTTAGCCATTTCCACCGCCAGCACGCCCTGCTGGAGCGCGACGCGGTCTTGCTCGACCTGGCCGCCAACCTGGGCGCCACGCTGGCGCGCACCGAGGTGGGCAGCGAGCTGCTGGGGCCGGGAGCCGACTCGGAGATGTTGGGTGTGTACTTTGCCGGCGCCGGTCAGCACCTGGACCACTACACCACCCAGCACCACGTCAGCGCCCAGGCCCGTTCCGACGTTTATTACAAAGGCGCTGCCAACGCCGACGGCAAGCTCGTTTACCAGGGCATGATCCGCCTCGAGCCGACCGCCCAGCAAACGGACGCCTACCAGACCAACCGCAACCTGCTGCTGAGCAAGCAGGCGCGGGCCGAGAGCGTGC
>JALVWZ010000234.1 GCA_027023115.1 Thermaceae bacterium | reverse complement strand
GCCCGCCTGAGCGGCGGGGCCGATAGCGAGCTTTTGCGGGCACTGCTGGAAAGGCATCGCGAGCTTACCGGCAGCCCGCTGGCGGGGCGCATTCTGGAAGACTGGCGCTCGGCGAGCGCCGACTTCTGGAAGGTGGAACCGGCCAACTTCCCGGCGGGTATGCAACCAGGAGACACCGAAAAATACCTGCTCGAGGCAGTCAGGGCCGAGGCAAGGTTGGAGCCTGCGGAGATCCTTGCCGAGCCGGAGGGCGACGATTAGGATAGGGGTTGGTATGTACACCCTGCCCATCGAAGTTTTACTAAAGCGCGTCGGCCTGGAGCCGCGTCACGCCGAGCAGATAAAACAAATAGAGCACCTGATGACGCCGCTGGCCCACGAGACCGCGCTTGGCTTTTACGACTACCTGGGGCGGGACCCGCGGGCGCGGGCCCTGCTCTGGAGCGAACCCGGGCGGGTGGAGCGCTTGTACGGCGCCTTCGAGGACTGGTTCCGCAGCATGTTCGCGGGGACGTATGACGAAGATTACGCCGAGAAACGCTGGCGGGTGGGGATAATGCACGCCCGCTTTGGGGTTACTACTTCTTCGTTGATCCCTGCAATTGGCTTCGTTCACTCGCTGGCCATGGAGCACCTGATGTCGGTTCTGCGCCCCGCCGAGTTGCCGGCGGCACTGGAGGCGCTCACCAAGGTGCTGGCGCTCGAGACCACCCTGATGGCCGAGAGCTACGAGGTGGCCACCGCCATGGGCCTGGGCGCCGGAGTGGATTGGAAAAAGGCGCCGCAGCGCGGCGCCGAGATGATCCTGGCCGAGGCTGCCAGTCGCTTAACCTTCGTTCGCGGCCGTTAGCTGCACCCGTCCAACCACCAGATCGATCTGCTTGGCGCCGAACCGAAAAACGTAAACCAGCGCCGGTGAGTCCTTCTTTTCCCAGACCTGCACCAGCCGCTCGTCGGCGCTGCTCTTTTCGAAGGTCAGCCGGTAGCCGGCTCCCTGGCGTGTATAGCCGGAAACGAAATTGACGGTGGTGGCCTGCTTGTCGGGGCCCTCAACAAGCAGGCGGTAGCAGGCGAAGTCGGCAACGGCCTCGGGAACGCGCGGATCAAGTTCGTGGGCCAGCTTGAAGGCGTTGGGTGCGGACTGGTCGCACTCGGGGCCGAAGATTTGCAGTGCAGGGGCCGGCCAGACGACGTTGATGTCGTAGCCGAGCACGGTGACCGGTACGGCGGTATTATTCGCGTTTTGAGCCTGCGCCAGCGCCAGCGGTGCCAACGTGAGGATGAGCAGCAAAAACTTTTTCATGGCTCAATCTTAGCCCAGCCGCTCGTGTGGTGCCTGAAAAGGTTATTCACCGTTGAACTCGGGAGGGCGCTTTTCGGCGAAAGCGGCCAGCCCCTCGCGGTGGTCGCGGCTGGAACCGGCCAGCTTTTGCAGGCGGGCCTCGAAATCGAGAACCTGCTCCATGTCGTGAACGGCGCTATAGTCGAGCGCCCGCTTGATGAGCGCGTAGACCAGCGTCGGACCCGCAGCCAGCTCGGCAGCCAGGTTAGCGACGGCCTCGTCGAACTCGCCATCGGGCACGACGCGGTTGGCAAGCCCCATTTGCAAAGCTGCGGCGGCGTTTACTTCGGGTGAGAGGGCCAGCAACTCGTAGGCGCGCGCCCAGCCCACCAGCCGGGGCAGGGTATAGGTCATGCCGGTATCGGGAGCCAGGCCGATGCGCGAGAAAGCGGTTATGAATACGGCGGACTCACTGAGCAAACGCAGGTCGGCGGTCAGCGCCAACGACATGCCGGCGCCGGCGGCAACGCCGTTGACCGCGGCCAGAACCGGTAACGGCAGGCTCCGTAGCTTGAGAAACACCTGGTTGTAGAGCTGTAGGTGGGCCTCGTAGTCAAGCTCGCCGCCGCCGGCTTCTTCCAGGTCCTGGCCGGCGCAAAAGGCGCGGCCGGAGCCGCGGAGAACCAGTACGCGGGCGCTGCTCGCGGTGACGCGCTCGAGCGCCTTCGCAAGCGCGCGCAGGGTGGTGCTATCGAGTGCGTTCAGCTTTTCGGGGCGGTTGAGGGTGATAGTTGCCACGTTACCTTTTAGCTCGACCAATACCGGCTCCATATTCGCCTCCGCCCGTATTATTCCACATACGAAAGCGGGGAAGAAAATCACGAGCCGGATACATGTAAAATATTACACTAATTGTCCAATACCGCCCGCCATTTTCAAATGCAAATCCGAATCAGCGGGGTGGCACCTTCACCAGCTGTAACTTCCCAAGACGTTGTTCACGGAGTCCGGGATGATGCGGTACGTGGC
>JALVWZ010000233.1 GCA_027023115.1 Thermaceae bacterium | reverse complement strand
AGTGCATATCCCGCTAGCGGCTGGCGTTAGCGAGGCGAACTTGAGCATACGGACCCAGATCGCCAATCTTGATATTTCCCCTTCGCCCGCCGGCAATCAAGATTTGCTCAGCGGCCGCTTCCAGCTCTATCGTGACGAAAAGCTGCTAACCAAGAAGCGCCAACACGGCAGTGCAGCGTATATTTACGTATCCTCCAAGACGCCACCGGTGAACCATCGCGAGGGGCCGGGGCCATACTGGCGCGTCAAGCTCAGTCGCAAACCCCTCTACCGGCTTGAAGTCTCCCTGGCGGTGGGCAACACCCGGTTGGACCTGCGCGGGTTGCGGGTGGCGAGACTCAAGCTCGAAACTCAAGTCGGCAACACCACCGTCTACCTGCCCGACCATAGCGGGGCCTTCGCCATCAGCAGCGGCACCGGCAACCTGACGGTCTACCTTCCGCCCCGGGTGGCGGTGACCTTGAACGTCAATAAAGGCGTTGGCGAACTGGAAGTGCAGGGTCTGGAGGGAGGCGGCGGGAGCTGGCGCCGCGGCAGCGGCCCGGCCCTCGAGCTGCAAATTGGCTCCCGAGTCGGCCAGGTGCACGTTCTCCCCGCGCCCTAGGCTTCGTCCGCGCCGCTTCCCTCGAGGCGGGCGAATACCAACCGCCCCACCTGGGTCTGGATGCTCTGGGTTATGACTACCGGCACCTTCTTACCGATGAGTTTTTGGGCGTGGTCCACCACTACCATGGTACCGTCGTCTAGGTAGCCAACCCCCTGGCCCGACTCGCGCCCCGGCTTGATAATCTCCAGCTCCACCCGGTCACCGGGGCGGTACTGGGTGCGCAGGGCAATCGAAAGCGCTTGGATGCTGAGGGCCTTGACCCCGTAGATGCGGGCCATCTGCACCATCGCGGCGTCGTTGGTGATCAGGGCCATTCCCCGGCCGCGGCAGAGGTCGAGGAGTTTGTCGTCGGTCAGCTTCTGACCACCAAGCTCGTCGTCCAACACCTCCAGCTCCACCAGGCCCCGCAAGCGCTCCAGCACCTCCAGGCCGCGCCGCCCCTTACCGCGCCGCACCGGGTCTTCCTGGTCGGCCAGCAGTTGCAGCTCGCGCAATATGAATCGCGGCACCCACAAAGGCCCCTCCAACCAACCCAGCTCGGCCATCTCGGCGATGCGGCCGTCTATTAGCACCGACGAGTCGAGTGCCTTGCCGCCGAGTTTCTTCTTCTGCCCGTTGCCGCCCTCGCGCCTGAAAAAGTGCAGGTTGCGGCTGGCCACGGCGCTCATGGCGATGATCAGCACCACCGCAATCAAGAGCGAGTGATACCAGGCGAACCCGGGAACGCTCGAGAGCAGCGTCGTCAGCAGTACCGCCAGCAAGAGGGCGAAGGTGGTGGCAATCGTCACCGCCAGCGGCAGCTCCGGCGGCAGGCGGTTCCAGGCTTCGTCCACCTTGCGCAAACCAACGTTTACCAGGTATTCGATCCTGGGGGCCAGCAAGATACCTATCAGCAGCCCGACGATGGTCAGATAGATAAGGTTGATGTCGCTGCCCAAATACCCTCGCGCCGCCAGCCACTCGCCGCTGGCAAATCCAGATAAAGTGAACAATATCAACAGCAACAGTCGCAAAACACTCACAAGGTCGCCTCCTTGACCGCCTCTTCCAGCTTAGCGGCGGTTCCCGGATGAATGAAGCGGCCAAAGCCAGCCCGCTCTCCCTCGCGCAGCCGCGCTTCCAACTGGGCGACGCTGCGCAGCTCGCCGGCCAGGCCCACCTCGCCTACGGCCGCCAGCGCGGGGTCGAGCGGCTTGCCCATTACGGCCGAATAGACCGCCAGCGCCACCGCCGCGTCCAGGCCCGGGTCGCTAACCCGCAGGCCTCCCGCCAGGTTCACGTAGACGTCCAGATGGCCCAGCTTGAGACCCAAGCGCCGCTCCAGCACCGCCAGGATGACGTCGACCCGGCGCGGGTCTATCCCCTGAGCCACCCGTTTGGGCGCGGCATAGGGGCTGCGCGCGGCCAGTGCCTGAACCTCCAGAGCAATCGCTCGCTCGCCGTAAACCGCCAATCCCACCGCCGAGCCGGGCACCCCCGTCGGGCGCTCCGCCAAGAACGCCTCGGAGGGGTTCGGTACTCCCACCAACCCCTCGTTTTCCATCCGAAAGACCCCCACCTCGCCCACCGCCCCGAAGCGGTTCTTGGCCGAACGCAGTACGCGATACACGCCGGCCGTTTCCAAGTAGAGGGTGGCGTCCACAACGTGCTCGATGACCTTGGGCCCGGCCACGTTACCAAGGAGGGCACCGTGGCCCACCAGCACC
>JALVWZ010000232.1 GCA_027023115.1 Thermaceae bacterium | reverse complement strand
GCCTCGGGAATGCCCAGCTTTTCGTAGGTGCGGCGGATCTCTTCCGGCACCTCGTCCCAGCTGCGGGCGTTCTCGCGCGCCGGCGGTTTGACGTAGTAGTAAAAGTCGTCCATCTGCCGGCGCAGCTCGCTCAGGTCGGGGCCCCAGGCTGGCCAGGGTTTGGCAAAGTAGGTTTCCAGAGCCTGAAGGCGGAACTCGAGCAGCCACTCCGGTTCGCCCTTGAGCTTGGAGATGGTCCGGACTACCTCCGGGGTGAGCCCCTTGAGCTTGACCTCGGGCTCGACGTCGTCGGAAAAGCCCCACTGGTAGTCCTCGGAAATGTGTTTCAGCTCCGCGTCGCTCATCGGACCTCCAGCGTTTCGCGGCCCGCCACGCCTAGGCCCCTACCTCGGCCTTGAGCCAGTCGTAGCCGCGCTCCTCCAGCTCCAGCGCCAATTGTTTGTCGCCGGTCTTGACGACGCGGCCGTCCATCATCACGTGCACCACGTCGGGGACTATGTAGTTGAGCAACCGCTGGTAGTGGGTGATCACCAGCGCCCCGAACTCGGGGCCGCGCATGGCGTTGACGCCCTTGGCGACTATCTTGAGGGCGTCGATGTCGAGGCCCGAGTCGGTCTCGTCGAGGATGGTGTACTTGGGCTCGAGCACCATCAGCTGCAAGATCTCGTTGCGCTTCTTCTCGCCGCCCGAAAAACCCTCGTTGAGGTAGCGGGTCACGTAGGCCTCGTCCCACTCCAGCACCTCGATGGCGCGCTGCAACTTGCCGTAGAACTCGGTTAGCGGCACTTCCTTACCGTGGCGGGCCTGCAAGGCCAGGCGCAGGAAGTTGGCGATGGTCACGCCCGGCACCTCGACGGGATACTGAAAGGCCAGGAAGATGCCCTTGCGCGCGCGCTCGTCGGGCTCGAGACCGAGTATGTTCTCGCCGTCCAGGAGCACCTCGCCCTTCACCACCTCGTAGCTCGGATCGCCGGCGATCACCTTGCCAAGGGTGCTCTTGCCGGCGCCGTTGGGCCCCATCAGCGCGTGCACCTCACCGCGGGGAACGGTCAGGTTTACCCCTTTGAGAATCGGCGTTTCGCCAACGTTGGCCCACAGGTCGCGTATCTCGAGTGTTTTGGTCATGCTGCCTCCGTCTGTTGGTTACCAAGAAATCCGACCGACATGCTCAGGATTATAGCCGGACCCGCCCCCCAGGGCAAGGGGCTATCTTCCCGCCGGCTACTTTTGCTCGACTAGAACGTAGCCCTTACGCACCATGCAGTCGTGAACGTATCTGCTTATGAACTCGCTACGGTAGTCCTCGTAGCTGTCGCGCACTGCTTCGTCGGCCGCGTTGCGAACCCGGCTGGCCAGCTCGGCGGGCGTTCCCCAGGGAATGTCCACGTACACCCTGAAGGCCGCCAGTGGCGGGGTGCTCTCAGCGAAGCGGGCGTTCGCTTCGTACTGGCAGGCTTGCAAGTCGCGGTCGCGACGGCTGCTGGTGGCTCCCGGCTTGTACCAGACTCGCGGCGTACACGCGGCCAGCATAAGAACCAGGCCCAAAAACAGTAGCAGCTTTTTCATGGCGTCCTCCTCGCTTTCAATCGAGACCGGCGTAGTAGAGGGTCGCGTAACGGAGCAACTCCTGCGCTCCTTCCAACCCCAACTTGAACATCAGATGGCGGCGGTGACTGTAGACGGTCTTTTCATCTATCCGCATCTGCCGCGCCACCTCGCCGTTCGAAAAACCTTGACCCAGCAGCAAGAGCACCTCACGCTCGGCGGGCGAAAGCCGTTCCAGTTCGCTACCGCCTTCCGCGCTATCCTCGTCCAGCTGCAACGCCGCAATCAGCTCGGCCGCTTCCTCTCCCTTGGAAAGAAAGGCTCGCACCCCCAGCTCGGCGGCGCGGCTGCGGAAGGCCGCCTCGTCAAAGGCGGTCAGCACCACCACCGGCAGCTCGGGCGCGTCGCGGCGTATCTGCTCCAAGAAACGTAGCCCGTGCAGATCGGGTAAGGACAGGTCCAGCAAGAGTCTCTCCGCCCAGTCCAGGTAGCCGCGGGCCTCGGTGGCGGTGCCCACGCCTTTCACTTCGGCTCCTTCCAGCTCGCGTTCGATCAGGCTTGCGAGGGCTTCCCTTACCATTGTGTGGTCTTCAACCAGCAGTATCCTCATCGGACTCCTTCCCAGGCCCCGCGCATATTGAATGAAACCCCCAAACGAACTCTTCGGCTCCATTTTATGCGAATGAGCCCGCACGACTAAACCAATATGTCCCGCGCGTGCCGTTGCGATAATTGTTCCATCATACCTTTTGGGTACGAAACGCATACCGTAACCGTCGCGGCGCTGCCATCAGCGCCGCCCGCTGCCCTGCGACGAGATGACACACTGCGAGCCATAACTATCAGCCACGAGCCACATGCCGCTTTCACATATTCCCCGGACGAGGCCGGCCCGCCGGCCGAGATCCGGGGCCCATGCCGGAAGAGAAGCCACGGTTCGGTTGTCGCCAATGCTTGAATGTAGGGGAGGGTTTCAAACCCTCCCCTACCGGTAGAGAACCGAAGGCCGGGCATGGCGCCCCTGCAAGCCACAAGCTACGAGCCACGGGCCATCCCGTCACCACGTACTACGCACTACGCACCACGTACCAATAGGGGTAGACACACGGGTTCGCCCCTGCGGCGAGATAAAAAAATGCGCCACGAGCTACGGGCTGCTTCCCTGCGAGCTACGAGCCGCAAGCCGTTTTTACATCACATCCTTAATCAACCAACCGGTAAACTACCGTTGTGTACGCCCTCGCCCAGGCGCTACGAGCATTTCGCAGCCATCCCACCAGCGCGCTGGCCACGCTGACCACCGCTACCGTTTCGTTCTCGCTGCTATTTTTGGTGGGCCTCTTGCTATGGAACCTGGACCGGATCGTCGGTTCGCTCGAGAGCGAGCTGGAGATAGTCGCCTATCTCAAAGACGGCGCCAATGTTCAGGCGACCATCAACAAGATTCGTAGCTGGCCCGAGGTCGAAAGCGTCGAGCTAATCACCAAAGACGAGGCGCTGGCCACCCTGCAGCTCGACTACCCCTACCTGGCCGAGGCCGCCGACCTGATCCAGAACCCGCTACCCGACACCCTCAAGGTTCGTCTCATAGACCCCGCCCTCACCCGTCAGGTGGCGCGCAAGCTGAGCCAGCTGAGCGCCATCGGCCCCGGCAACGTGGAGTACGGAGGCGAGGTTACCGAGAGGCTGGTTCGCTTCCTGAGCGGCCTGCGCCTGGGAGCCAACGTACTGATATTGCTGCTGATAATCGACACCTTCTTTAGCGTCATGGGCACGATTCGGCTCTCCATCGAAAACCGCCGCGAACAGTTGCGGGTAATGCTGCTGGTGGGAGCCACCAGCGGCTTCGTACGTCTGCCCTTTTTGCTGGAAGGTCTGATTTTGACAATCAGCGCCGCGCTGGTGGCGCTGGCCATCGGCAACGTAGCTTACCGCTACGTGGCCGGGATGCTGCAAAGCCTGCTGCCGTTCTTGCCGGTGCTTTCGCCGCCAGACCTGCTCAACGCCTCGCTGGGCCTGTTGGCGCTGGCCGTTTTTCTGGGGTTCTTCGGCGCCTGGCTCTCGGTGCGAACCTACTTGAAAGACACTGAGCTATGAAGCGGCTGCTGGTATTACTCTTGTTGCTGGTCTCCGCGGCCGCGCCCGCGCAGAGCTCGCTGGAGGAACTCAACCAGGCCATCAAACACGCCGAACAGCTCCGCGCCCAACGGCTGGAGGCGGCGCGCCAGGCCGAGGCGCGCATCAAGAAACTGGGCGCAGCGGTAGAGCGGCAGCTGCGCCAGCTGAACAAGATTGGCCGGGAGATTACCCGTCTGGAAAACGAAAAGCGCGACCTGACTCGCAGCATCGACGGCCTCGAGTCGCAAATTGCTGATACCCAAAAGGAAATATCCACTCTCGAGTCGCGCCTCGGCCGTCTGAAGACGCGCATGACCCGCTTGGTCGAAAAGCTCTACCGCGAACGCGCCGGCCGCTACCTGCCGCTTTTGCGGTCGCGCTCCTTTACCGACCTGCTCATGCGCGCCGGCTGGGTCCAGTACCTGGGCGCCAGCGACGTGCAGCTGGTGGAAACGCTGACCTCGCTGGTGCACGAGCTGCAGGCCGCCAAGGAAAGGCTGCTGAGCCTGGTCACCGAGTTGAAGCAGAAAAAAGCCGAGCGCGAAGAGCGTATTGCCGCCCTTAAGCGCAAGCGGGCCGAGTACCGGCGAGTTCTGGCCGACCTCAAAAAGCAAAAGGCGAGCGAGGAAGTGCGCGTGGTCGAGCTGAACAAGGCCGCCGAGCAGCTAGAGCAGCAAATGCAGGACCTGGCCGCCAAGCTGGCCGCCGAAAAGAAGCGGCTGGAGGAAGAGCGCCGCCGCCAGGAGGCCGCCGCCCGCGCCGCCGGCAAACCGCCGCCCACCTTCGACGTCCCCCGCGAGCTGATCGGCCGCCTCCTCTTCCCCATTCCGGGCGGGCGCATCGTCGACCCCTTTGGCGCGGACAACAACACCTGGCAGGTGATCGCCGCCGGTCAGGACTACGCACCGGTACGCGCCGCCGCCGCCGGCCAGGTCTACGCCGCCGCCTTCTACGCCAACTACGGCTGGACGGTGATAATCCTCCACTCCGACAACTTGCTCACCCGCTACGTCAACCTGCAGGAACCGCTGGTACGCACCGGCGACATCGTCGAGCAGGGGCAGATAATCGGCTACCTGGGCGGCTCGGCGATGATCCCGCCCAACGAGATGTGGTTCAGCGTTCTCGTCAACCAGGGCCGGCGGCTGGTTTCGGTCGACCCCTCCAAGTACTACTAAGGGCCCGCCGGAGCGGGCCCCAAAACTGCGAATAGCGTTCAGGCGCCGGGCTCGATTAGTCCGTAGTTGCCGTCGTGGCGGCGGTAGATAACGTTTATTTCCTCGGTATCGGCGTTGCGGAACACGAAGAAGTTGTGCCCCAAAGCCTCCATTTGCAAGGCGGCGTCTTCGGGGGTCATCGGCTTCATCTCGAAGCGCTTGACGCGGACGATCTCGGGTTCAAAGGCCTCTTCTTCCGGCTCTTCGGCGAAGGGCGGCGGGGACGGGGGCGCGCCCAGACCGCTGTGGCGCTTGCCCAAAAGACGACCCTTGAAGCGCTTGAGCTGCTTCTCGAGCACCTCCACGGCGCGGTCAATGGCGGCGTACATGTCGGGGTCCGATTCTTCGACCCTGATCAAGCCGCCGGGCACATTGAGCTGGATCTCGGCCTTGGCCCGCCGTTCGACGTGGGGACTGCCTGCGAGCGAAAGCACCACCTTGGCATCGACGATCTGGTCGAAGTAACGGTCGAGCCGCTCGGTCTTGCGCTCCACGTAACTCTTGAGGGCGTCGGTGATGTCAACGTCGCGACCTACGAGCTTGTAGATGTTCATACGTCCTCCTTTCGGCTCCCGCTCGAGTTGTACCCTACAGTTATTTTACACCGCCCTAGAGGGCGTAGTGTCCGCTCTTCTCGTCGCGCACCACCTGCCCGGCCCGGAGCACCACCACCCTTTGCGGGTAGGCCTCCACCAGCTCGCGCGAGTGGGTGGCGATGATTACCGTGGTGCCGGCGGCGTGAATGGCCTTGAATATCTCCAAAACCTGAACGGCGTTTTCCGGGTCGAGGTTGCCGGTAGGCTCGTCCGCCAGAACCACCGGCGGCCGCCCGATGATGGCCCGGGCAATGGCCACCCGCTGCGCCTCGCCCACCGAGAGCTGATAGGGGTAGGCGCGCCGCTTGTGGGCTATGCCGACGGTGCGTAAAACGCGGATGATGCGCTTCTTCCAGGCGTTGCGCTCCACTCCCAGGACCCGCAGCACGAAGGCCAGGTTCTCTTCCACGGTCAGGTCGTCCAGAAGGCGGTGGTCTTGAAAGACCATGCCGACGTTGCGGCGATGCAGCGCCACCCGCCGCCCGCGCAGGTTGGCCAGGCTCTGGCCGGCCACGTAGACCGCCCCCGAGGTGGGCTCGAGCCGCTTCAGCACCAAAGAAAGCAAAGTGGACTTGCCGGCCCCCGAGTGGCCCACCAAAAACACGAACTCGCCCTTCTTGACCGCCATGTTGACGTTGTAGAGGGCCATCGTCTTGGTGCGCGGGTATTCCACGGAAACCCGGTGGAAGTGGATCATACTGGCTACACGATACCGCAAGCGGGTGAGGAGCGGGCGTGAGGGCACCTCTCAGTTCTCATTCGGCAAGGTTAGAATGCGCGCATGACTAAGCGCCGAATCGCTATTGCAGGCGGCCTCGCCCTGATCGTGGCGGCCATCGCCCTGGCTCAGGTTGGGGTAATATCCTTCGACCGCAGCCCCGACGGTAAGGCGATCCGCGAAACCTTCGAGATAATGCAGCAAAACTACCTCAAGCCCTTCGACAAGAAAATGGCCAAGAAGGTGCTCGAGGGGGGCATTGGGGGCATGGTCAACGCCCTCGACGACCCCTTCACCAGCTACAGCCCGCCGCGCGACGTGGAAATACGTAACGAAGACGTCCACGGCGAGTTTTACGGCATCGGCGTCCAGATCGCCCCGGCCAACCCCGACGGCACCGGCGCCAAGATAGTCAACGTCTTCCGCGGTGGCCCCGCCTTCCAGGCCGGCCTGCGCATCGGCGACGTGATCGTCGAGGTCAACGGCGAAGACGTTAGCAAGCTCTCCCTCTACGACATCGTCGCCAAGATTCGTGGCCCCAAGGGCACCAAGGTGACCCTGGGCGTCCGCCGCTCCGGCGCCAACGCCCTGCTCAAGTTCCAGATCGTGCGCCGCAAAATCGAGATAGTTTCGGTAAGTAAGGCCATGCTCCCCGGCAAGGTGGGCTACGTGGCTATCGAGACCTTCCTGAACGTCAAGGTCAACGACCAGCTGCGCAAAGCCGTGGACGACCTCAAGGCCCAGGGGGCGCAAAAGCTGATTCTCGACCTGCGCGACAACGGCGGCGGCCTGCTCGACCAGGGCTGCCAGGTGGCCGACGCCTTCCTCAAGAAGGGAGTAATCGTCTACACCCGCGACCGCCGCTCCACCCGCGCCTACTGCGAAGCGGGACCGCGCACCTACTGGGACGGGCCGATGGTGGTGCTGGTCAACCACGGCTCCGCCTCGGCTTCGGAGATCGTCTCCGGGGCCCTGCAAGACGACGAGCGCGCCAAGATCATCGGCGAGCAAACCTTCGGCAAGGGCGTGGGGCAAAACGTCTTCACCCTGGCCAATGGCGGCGAGCTGACCCTGGTCACCTTCGAGTGGCTAACCCCCAAGAAGCGCTCGATCCACAAGCACGGCATCACCCCCGACGTCGAGGTTCGCGACAATCGCTTCCCCACTCCGCTGGCCTTCGAGGGCGTAGGCGTAAAGCCCGGGACCAAGGTCGAGCTGGTGGTAAACGGCAAGACGTACACCGCAGTGGCCGACAAGGACGGCAAGTTCAGCTTTAGCGAGGAGCTGCCGCCGCGCAAGCTCTCCGACGTTCAGGGAGAGGCCCTGGTAGACCCGCAGCACGACGCCATCCTCAAGAAGGCGCTGGAGATCCTGGGGGCGGCCGGCTCCCGGGCCGTGCGTGCCACGCCGGTGCTGGACGGCTCCCACGGGGCCATGTTGATCCTCAGCGACGACGGCAGCTGGATTCTCCTGCTACCTGCTTAGGTTGCGATCTCACGCAGGCCGCCCCCGTCGGGGGCGGTCCTGTTTTTCGGGCAGGGACAGCCAGCACTGGCGCCGGCGGCCCGGAGCCTTCAGAATGAGGTTCATGGAAATCATCGGATTCAAAGGCATGCCCAAGCAGACGCTGGAGGCGCTGGAACCCAAGCTCAAGAAGCTGCACTTTCCCTCGCTGACCGTCGTGGTCGTTACCGACCACCAAGGCGACCGTCAGAACGCCCGCTACCGGGTGTTGCTGGTGGCCGGTAAGCACGTCTTCTTCACCGAGGAGGCCTTTGGCCCGGGCCTGGGCCGGGAAGGCTCCGAGGCACTGGCGGCGCTGATCGAGCGCCTGCGCAAGGCCGGGGTACGTCGCTTCAAAGAAGCCACCCTGCCGCCCGACGTCTACGAGGCGCTCGACGAAATGCCGGCGGACAAGGCGCTCGAGCGCGTCCTGGCCAGCGCCGCTTTGGCAGACCCGAAACTCTACGCCGCCTGAGGAGCCAAGAACCAGCCAGCAGACGCTCACCGGCGTCTGCTATACTTTTTGCCTGCCCCGGAGGGGACTGGAGATGGCGCACGGTCACGATCACGAACACGCACCCGCGGGCGCGGGCTGGGGGAACCTGCCCCTTCCCAAACTGCGCTACGACCTTAGCAAGCGGGCGCGGCAGTTCCCCTATCTGGCGGAACTGGCCCGGCGCGTGATGGTCTTCGACGGCGCCATGGGCACCGAGCTGCAAAAGTACGACCTTGGTCCCGCAGACTACGGCGGTGCCGAGTACGACGGCTGCCCCGAGATTCTGAACCTTACCCGCCCCGACGTGATTCGCGAGATCCACGAAAGCTACCTGAAAGCCGGGGCCGACGTAATCGAGACCAACACCTTCGGGGTGATGCCCCACGTCATCGGCGAGTACGGCCTGGCGGACCGCGCCCGCGAGCTGGCCGAGGCCGGCGCACGGCTGGCGCGCGAGAGCGCCGACCGCTTTAGCACGCCGGAAAAGCCCCGCTTCGTCGCCGGCTCGCTGGGCCCGGGCACCAAACTGATCAGCCTGGGGCAGATCAGCTGGGACGAGCTATTCGAGAGCTACCGCACCGCCGCCCGCGGCCTGATCGCCGGCGGGGTGGACCTAGTCCTGATCGAAACCGCGCAGGACATTCTCCAGGTGCGCTGCGCGGTGCAGGCGGTGCGACAGGCGATGCGTGACGAAGGCCGCGAGGTGCCCCTGCAAACCCAGGTTACGATCGAGACCACCGGCCAGATGCTGGTCGGCAGCGACGCCGAGGCGGCGCTGGCGGCGCTCGAGTCGCTGCCGGTGGACGTGGTGGGGATGAACTGCGCCACCGGCCCCGACCTGATGGACCCTCACATCCGCGTCTTCGCCGAGCGCGCCAGCCGCCCCACCGTCTGCATGCCCAACGCCGGCCTGCCCCGCAACGAAGGCGGCCGTATCGTCTACGACCTGACCCCCGAGGAACTGGTTCGCTGGCAGACCAAGTTCGTGACCGAGTACGGCCTGAACGTGGTCGGCGGTTGCTGCGGCACCGGGCCCGAGCACGTCCGCGCCCTCAGCGAGGCGCTGGGCGGTCGGCCGCAGCAGCGCGAACGCCCCGCCCGCCTCGAGCCCGCCGCCGTGGCCAGTCTCTACCAGGCGGTCGAGCTCAAGCCCGACGCCGGGGTGATGATGATTGGCGAGCGCACCAACGCCACCGGCTCCAAGAAGTTCCGCAAGCTCCTCTTCGCTGGCGACCTCGACGGCATAGTCGAGCTGGCTCAGGACCAGGTGGCCGCGGGGGCGCAGATGCTCGACGTCAGCGTGGCCTGGACCGGCCGCGACGAGAAGGCCGACATGGTGCATGTCGTCGAGCGGCTGGCGCGCGAGGTGGACGCCGCTTTGATGATCGACAGCACCCAGCCCGAGGTGATCGCAGCGGCGCTCGAGCGCGTGCCCGGCCGTCCGGTGGTCAACTCGGTCAACTTCGAAGACGGCGAGGCCAAGTTCGACCGCACAGCCGCGCTGGCCCGCGCCCACGGCGCGGCGGTGGTCGCGCTGACTATCGACGAACGGGGCATGGCCAAGACGGTGGAGCGCAAGCTCGATATCGCCGAGCGCATCTACCGGCGGCTGGTGGAGCGCCACGGTTTTTTGCCCGAAGACATTCTCTTCGACCTGCTCACTTTCCCCATCACCCAGGGCGACGAGGACACCCGGCGGCTGGCGCTGGCGACGCTCGAGGCCATTCGTTATCTGAAGGACGCCCTGCCCGGGGTCGGCTTCGTGCTGGGGGTCTCCAATGTGTCGTTCGGCCTAAAACCGGCGGCCCGCAAGGTGCTGAACGCGGTCTTCTTGCACGAAGCACAGCAGGCGGGGCTGACCGCGGCCATCGTCCACCCGGGTAAGATCGTGCCGGTCAACCAGATTC
>JALVWZ010000231.1 GCA_027023115.1 Thermaceae bacterium | reverse complement strand
TAGTCGCGCTGCAGACCGGCCAAGGCTTGCATCAGATACCCGCCCATCTCCCCTGCCCGGGTGGGCAGGTCTTCGCTCAGGGTCACTTCGATGGCCGCCAGCGCCGCTGCGGCGGCGAGCGGGTTGCCGCCGAACGTCGAGGAGTGGATGAGGGGGTTTTCCTTGAAGGGTTCGAAGAGCTCCGCGCGCCCCACCACCGCTCCGATTGGCATCACTCCGCCGCCCAGTGCCTTGGCGCTGGTTAGCAGGTCGGGGGCGACGCCTTCCCAGTCGGCCCCCCAGAGGCGGCCGGTGCGCCCCAGGCCGGTTTGCACTTCGTCGAGGATTAACAAGACGCCCCGCTCGGCCGTTATTCGGCGCAGCTCGGTAAGGTATCCGTCCGGGGGAATGTTGATGCCGCCCTCGCCCTGAACCGGCTCGACTATTACCGCCGCGGTCTCGGGACCGATGGCCGCGGCCACCGCCTCGGCGTTACCAAAGGGCACCACCTTGACGCCGGGAATCAGTGGCTTGACCGGGTCCTGGTATTCGGGCTTGGGGGTTAGCGAGAGGGCGCCTAGCGTTTTGCCGTGAAAGCCTTTTTCGGTGGTGATTATTTCGGGCTTGCCGGTGTGGATGCGGGCCAGCTTGAAGGCCGCCTCTACCGCCTCGGTGCCGGAGTTGCCGAAAAAGGTCATCGACAGGTCGCCGGGGGTAATCTCGGCCAGCCGCGCCGCCAAAAGAGCAGTAGGCTCGGAGATCATTACCCGTACTGACATCGGCATCTTGTCGAGCTGTTCTTTGACCGCCGCCACCACTCGAGGGTGCCGGTGGCCCAGGCTGAGAGTGCCGTACAGGCCCAGGAAATCGAGGTAGCGCCGGCCGTCTTTGTCCCAAACGTACATGCCTTCGGCGTGGTCTTCTACCACGTCGAGGCCGGTAAAGCGCAAGAGACCTGCCAGTCCGGGGTTTACGTGACGTTCGAAGAGTTCGTAGGCGTCCATAGCTCAGGCTCCAGCATACTGCGGAGCACTAGGTTTAGTATACCATACTCAAGTTTCATTTGAAACGGCTCTCGACAGCACCTCGTAGATGCCGTCGGGCAAGCGCCGCGCCCGGCCCTGAGCGTCTTGTGGAACGTGCGTGGTTCTCGCCTCGGCGATTAGCTCGTTTTCTCTGAAAACACGGTACGACATGACGAAGCGCCGGCTGCCCAGCTCGCTGAGCCGGGCTTCGACGGTGAGCACCTCGTCGAAATGGGCCGGACGGCGGTAGCGCAGGTACAGCTCCACCACCGGAAAGAAGACGCCGCCTCGTTCTATCTCGGCGTAGTCCAGGCCAACCTCTTTTAGCCAATCCACCCGCGCCAGCTCCAGCCAGGGCACGTAGGCGGAGTGGTGCGCCACTCCCATCTGGTCCGTTTCGGCGTAGCGGACGCGGATCTCGGTTCTGCTGGTCACAATACCTTTCCTTCCTCGTCGTAAAAGCGCAGCCGCGGAATCCGGCGCAGCTCGATGCTGTGAGCCAGCTCCTCTTGAAGGTAGTGGTGCGCGTGATTGAGTATTTCCACCGTCTCCCCGCTGCGCTCCAGAGCGCTCACCAGCACCCGCGCCTGCGAAAGATCGGGGCTCAAACGCACCCGCTCGACGGTGACGATTATCGGCAGCCGCGGGTCTTTCATTTCGTGAATTATCTCGTTCAGGCTCCTGGCGACCCTGAGCTCCAGACGCATAAGGGCTTTGCTGCTCATGTTTACCTCCGCAGCGCCGCCCGCAGGCGGTAAGGCACTACTATTCTAACCCGGCAATGAGTTCGGCCAGCGTGCTGGCGGCTTCGGTGACCAAGTCCTCGGCCGCGCCTTCCACCATGACCCTCACCAGCGGTTCGGTGCCCGAGGGGCGCACGTTGACCCTGCCCTCGCCCAGCTTTTGCTCGGCCGCGGCAATCCACTCGGGCAACTTCTGGTGGTTCATAACCTTTTGCTTGTCCTTGACGGGGACGTTTATCAGCTTTTGCGGGTACATGGGCATCTCGTCTACCCATTCGGCCAGGCTGCGACCCGACTCGAGCAGCGCCGCCAGCGTCAGCAAGGCCGTCTGGATGCCGTCACCGGTGTTGAGGACGTCGGTGAAGAGGACGTGACCGCTCTGCTCGCCGCCGAGTCGCCAGCCGAGCTCCGAGAGACGCTGGTGGACGTAGCGGTCGCCCACCTTGGTGCGCTCGAAGGCTATGCCCCGTTCCTGCAAGGCGCGCTCGAGCGCCATGTTGCTCATTATCGTTCCCACCACGCCCTTTTCGGCCCGCACCGCTGCGTTGATCAGCAGGATGTAGTCGCCGTGAGCCAGGCGGCCGCGCTCGTCCACCATCACCACCCGGTCGCCGTCGCCGTCGAACGCGAACCCGATGTCGAACTCGCCCTCGGCGACGATCCGCGCCAGCGCCTCCGGGTGGGTGGACCCGCAACCCTGATTGATATTGCGGCCGTCGGGGGTGTTGAAAACCGCGAAAACGCTGGCGCCCAGCCTTTGGAACACCCTCACCGCCACCCGGTAGGTGGCTCCGTTGGCGGTGTCGAGGGCCACTTTGAGCCCGCTCAGGTCTGGCCCCAGCGAGACCAGCCGGTCCACGTAGAGCCTTTCCGCCTCCTTGTGGTTGCTAACCGTAGCCAGCTCCGCCGAATGGCGCGGCTCCTGTTCCAGGCCGGCTTCGATGGCCTCCTCGGCCTCGTCGCTGAGTTTCACGCCACCGGGGCCGAAGAACTTTATGCCGTTGTCGTGGTAGGGGTTGTGGCTAGCGGAGATCATTACCCCCGCGCTCGCTCCCAAAAGATCTGTCAGGTAGGCGACCGCCGGCGTCGGCAGAACGCCCAGATGCTCCACCGCCACCCCTTCGCTGAGCAGGCCCGCGGCCAGAGCCGCCTCGAGCATGTCGCAGGATTGGCGGGTGTCCTTACCCAGGAGAATCACCGGCCGCTCGGAATTAGCGCTAAAGTGCCGCCCCGCCGACCTGCCCAGCTTCGTTACGAACTCCGGCGTGAGCGGGTGCTCACCGGCGCGGCCACGAATGCCGTCGGTGCCAAAGTATTTACGGCCCATGATCTTGAGATTACCATTCAACGCAAAACGAAGCACCGCTTTCATTCATTTTGTTAACTCGGGTGCCAATATTGGAGATCGATACTCTAATTTCCCTATCACTTATCATTCTTATTATGCGAAGTCGAGGTTTTGGCGGTTCGAACCTCGCAATTGCGCGAGTCTACGCTTCTGTATTGCTCATTGGTAGTAGTTCTAATGCCAGTGCCCCTGGAAGCGGACGACGAGTAACGGCCTCGCAAGCCAGAAAGGGATGTTGAAGTTGTCCAAAAAAGAACAGCTGGAGGTACTACTAGACAGGCTCAAGGCAGCTCTACCAGAGTTGCAGGAGGTCATCATCGCCAGCGGCGACGGTCTACCCATTGCCCAGATCGGCGCTGGCGATACGGCGGCGCGCGTAGCGGCCATGGCCGCTACCGCCAATGGCCTCGGCAAGCGTATAGCGAGTACGACGCACCTGGGGGAACTCATCGAGACTCTTATCATCGGCAGCCAGGCAAACTTCGTCGCCTACGCAATAGGTAACAAGGCCGTTCTCGCTCTCACCATGCCCAGCGGGGCCAACCTGGGTCTCGTCCGACTAGAGGCGCAGGACATTGCCGCTGAACTGGCCGCGATTATCTAAATAGATCGGAGCCATGGAGATAGAACTAGCCATCCTCAAGCACTTTCAGTACATCGAGAGCGTTGCTGCGTTTCTCGAAGGTTCAGGATCCGAGCCAGAGCTGATTGCCTCGGAAGACAGCGCCGTAGCCGAGTGGCTCATAGATCACCCCGACAAGGCAATTACCGACCAGCAAACCAAGCTTTACAAGGCCCTCGCTGATGCGGTAGCCGCCAAAAAAGGCGGCGACGATGCCAAAGCCGGAGAGCTGCTTGACCAAGCGTATCTCCTCTACTCGCAAATCGAGCGAGCCATCTTCGTGAATGTGGAAAAAGAGGAAGAAAGCTAATCCCTTTTCGATCCCTAGGGCGGCGCTACGCGCCGCCCTTCATTTTGCTTCGAGCCAGTTGTCACCAATCCCCACGTCCACGCTGAGCGGCACCGCCAGCGGCCATACTCCTTCCATTACCTCACGGACCACGGCGGCGATCTCCGCGGCAGCCGCGGCGTCTACTTCTACTATCAGCTCGTCGTGCACCTGCAGCAAAAGCCCCGCCCCCCGACCTGCGAGCTCTGGTTCGAGCTTGACCATGGCCAGTTTGATTAGGTCGGCCGCCGTGCCCTGGATGGGCATGTTGAACGCGGCCCGCTCCGCCGCCTCGCGAACGTTGCGGTTGGGAGAGTTCAGCTCGGCCACGTAACGGCGCCGCCCAAAGAGAGTTTCCACGTAGCCGCGCTCGCGGGCGCTTTCGAAGGTTTCCTGCATGAAGCGGCGTACTCCGGGGTAAGACTCGAAGTAACGGTCTATGAACGCTTGCGCCGCGCCGTAATCGATGCCCAGCTCGCGGCTGAGGCGATGGGCGCTCATACCGTAGAGCACTCCAAAGTTTACGGTCTTGGCGGCTCGCCTCTGGAAACGGTCGATCTCGTCCACGTTGCTGTTGAACATCCAGGCGGCGGTGCGGGTGTGGATGTCTTCGCCTTGCTTGAAGATGCCCTGCAGGGCCTCGTCGCCGGAAAGGTGCGCCAGTACCCGCAGCTCTATTTGCGAGTAATCGGCCACCACCAGCTTCTTACCCGCAGCGGCAACAAAGCCGCGGCGAATCTTGCGGCCCACCTCGGTGCGGATGGGGATGTTTTGCAGATTGGGGTCGGAACTGGAAAGGCGGCCGGTAACGGTGCCGGTCTGGTGAAAACGAGTGTGCAGGCGTCCGGTGCGTGGGTGCACCAGGTTGGGAAGGGGGTCCAGGTAGGTGCCCTTGAGCTTGGCCAACTCGCGGTACTGGAGAATCTTCTCGATTATCGGGTGGGCGCCCAGGAGGGTCTCGAGGGCGCTGGCCGAGGTAGAGCGCTTTCCGGTCTTGGCGGTGCGCTTGCTCGGTCGCAGACCGAGCTCGTCGTAAAGGACCGCTTCTAGTTGATCGCGAGAGTTGATGTTGAAGGGCCTGCCGGCCAGGCGCTGAATCTCTTCCCGCAGGCGCTCCAGCTCGCCTTCCAGTTCACCGGAGAGGGCGCGCAGGTAGGCTACGTCCAGCGTTATCCCGCGGTGCTCCATAGCAGCCAGCACGGACTGCAACGGCCTTTCTATTTCGCGGTAGAGCCACCACAGCTTCTCCTCGCCGGTCAGCTTCTCTTCCAGCTCGCGCCACAGGTTGAGGGTGACGACGGCGCGGCTGCGTGCGTCTTCCTGCCAGTCGCCGGCGGCGTAACGCCTGACGGTACTCTCGGGGCGGCTGTTGCTGGGGTCGTAAACGTAGGCCAGCAGCAGCGGATCATCGCCCGGGGGAGTCCGGCTCCCCTCCCGCAGAGCGTAGACGGCCAAGTCCTTGGCCCCAATTGCCCGCAGCTCGTCAAAACGGTCGAGCTCGGCGGCCTTTGTCGGCCCGGCGGCCACCGAACCGTCCCAGGAAGCGGCCAGCTCCCGCAGTTCGGCCCACATCGGCCGCGGCTGGTCGAAGAGGTAGCCCAGCCAGGCTTCTTGCGGCGGCGGCCATTCGGCCTCATCTACCTGCTGCTGTTCGATCAGACCCAGATCGCGTAAGAGCGAGCCAAACTCCAGCTCCTGCAAAAAGCGGCGCAGCTCCTCACGGTCCATCTCGTTGCGATGGCAGCTTGATAGGTCTACCTCGAGGGGCACGTCGCCCTTCATGCGCGATATTTCCCGTGAGAAAAATGCGCTTTCCCTGCCCTCTTCCAGCTTCTTCCTGACGCCGGGGGGAGTTACCTGCTCGAGGTTTTCGTATATTGCGTCGAGGCTGTGCCACTGCGCCAGCAGCTTGGCGGCGGTCTTGGCGCCAATGCCCTTGACGCCGGGAATGTTGTCGGAAGCATCGCCAATCAGGGCCCGGTAGTCAACCCATTGCGATGGACCGACGCCGTACTTGGCAAGTAGCGCCTCCGGAGTAATCTTCTTGCCCTCGGGGGTGAGCACGCTCACCTTTTCGCTGAGCAGCTGGTAGGCGTCGCGGTCACCGGTGAGAATCGTCACCTCGTAGCCTTCGCGCTCGGCCCTTTGCGCCAAAGTGGCTATTACGTCGTCGGCCTCCACGCCGGGAGCCTCCAGCCTTACCAGGCCCAAAAGGTCTACCAGGCGTTTTATCTTCTCGAGCTGATCGTGAAAATCTGGCGGCGTTTCCGCCCGCCCCGCTTTGTACTCGGCGTACTCCTCGTGCCTGAAGCTCGGCCCGGGCGCGTCGAAAACCACGATTACGCAGTCGCCGTCCTCGCGCAGCAGTTTTAAGAGCGTGCGGGCAAAACCGTAGACTGCCTGCACGGGCTCCCCGCGGCTGGTGGTCAGGCCGGCGTCCTTTAGGGCGTAGTAGTTGCGGAAGGCCAGGTGATGCCCGTCCACCAGCACGATCCGCTTGGGCCGGTTGTCGAACAAGCCGGGCTGCTGCATGACGCTCATTCTAACTCTTGTAAGCGCGCCTTACCCTTGCTGGCGTCGGCTAACGAACGCCGCAACTCCTCCAGCCGCGGCCGCGGCACCTCCACCTCCCAGACCAGCGCCTCGCTGCCGTAGCTCTCGCCGAGAACCCGCGCCTCGGCGGCAACCAAAAGCGGGTAGAGTTTGGCCGACAAAACGTACGGTATCTCGACTTGCAACCGAACCCGCGGAACCACCTCGAACTTGCGCGCCCGCCGCAGGCACTCGGCGGCTACGCCCCCGTAGGCACGCGCCAAGCCGCCCGCACCCAGCTTGATACCGCCATAGTAGCGGGTTACCACCACCATTACGTGGTCCAACCCGTGCCCGGTTATCGCCCGCAAGATGGGCTGGCCGGCGGTGCCTCCCGGCTCGCCGTCGTCGGAAAAGCGGTACTCCTGGCCAATCTTGTACGCCCAGCAGTTGTGGGTAGCCGTCGGATCCTTGACGGACTCCAGGAATAACGCCGTTTCCTCCACCTCGTCTACCCGTGCAGCGTAGCAAACGAAGCGGCTCTTCTTTATTTCCTCTTCGTAGCCCGCGGGCTCCGCCAGTGTCAAAAAACTTCCGCTCACTTGCGCACCCCCGGCCACCAGTGCAGGTCCTGCAAATATCCGCCGCGAGCCCTTTGGGTGTGCTCGACGGTCACGAAAGCCCGTGGATTGTACTTTTCTATCGTTTTCAAAAGCTGCTTGAGCTGCCGTCGCTGACTGACCACGAAGATTAGCGAAACGGGGCCTTCCCTGCCCTCGCCACCAATCTCGGTCACGCCAAAACCAGCCTCGCGCAGCGCCTCCACCAGACCAGAAGCGTCACTACGTGTTATTACCCTTATTAGCACCTGCCCCGGCGCCAACCAACTTTCTATGGTCATCCCCAACGCGGTGCCGGTCGCAAAACCGGCCGCCCAGCCAACGTACTGCGCCGGTGAAGATATATGCGCAAACACGCGCGTTATCGCAAACAGCCAGATTAGTGACTCGAAGAAGGCCAGCGCCGCCGCCGTCCCGCGCTCGCCGCGCACCATGTAGAGCATGCGTATCGTGGAGAGCGGAACGTCCAGTAGGCGCAGCGCGAACACCAACAGCGCCGAAAGCAGTATTTCCATTACCCCTCCTCTAAAGCCCGCCGCATAGCCGCCAACGGCGCCGGTCCGCCGCTCCACAGTTCGAACGCCAGTGCGCCCTGCTGCAATAGCATTTCCAGACCGTCCATGGTGGCCAGGCCGGCGGCGGCGGCTTGACGCAGCAACTTGGTCCTGCGCGGTCCGTAAACGATGTCTACCACCGCCCCGTCGGCGGGCAGTGCTCCCTCGGGCAGGGGCGCTTGATCGGGGTCCCCAAGGCCGGCGGAAGTGGCGTTGATCAAGAGCGGCGTTTTGCTAACCGCCTTGGAGATCTTATCGGGAGCGACGGCCCAGGCTCCCAGTTCGGCCGCCAACTGCTCCGCGCGGGCAAAGGTGCGGTTGGCCACCCCCACCAGCCAACCGCGGCTGACGAGCTCGTAGACGATTGCCCTGGCGGCTCCGCCGGCTCCCAAAACCAGCGCTTCTCCGGTGAGAAAGCCGGCGCTCTCCAACGCCCGGTAGAAGCCGGGCGCGTCAGTGTTGTAGCCCAGCAAGACGCCGCCGCGGTTGACGATGGTATTGACCGCGCCGATGGCGCGGGCGCGGTCTTCGACCTCGTCAAGCAATGGCATTACCGCACGCTTATGAGGAACCGTCACGTTGACGCCGTTAAAGCCGGCGCGCACTTCCTCCAGCCGCCGCGCCAGCTCCGTCGCCGGCGTTGGCAGTAGCAGGTATTCGCCGCTTATGCCCAGCTGGCGCATGGCCGCCTGGTGCATCTTGGGGCTCAGGGAGTGAGCGACCGGGTCGCCGATGATGCCGAGTCTCACGCCGCCCATTCTTGCAGTTTTGGCCCGGCTTTAACAAACGGCGCTCTGGAAACGCGCGAATAGCGGGCTTCGGGATCTCGCCGCCGGAGCGCCCTTGGTACAAACAGCCCTTCTAGCGGCAGGCTCCCAGCGCCTTGCATACCAAGTCCTTTCGAGGGGGGAAGGTGCTTAGTTCGTGGTGCGTAGTACGTAGTACGTGGTAGGTAGTTTGAATCGGGTGCGCCATGCGCGTTGGCGCGTTCCGAGGTTTCCCAGGCCACAAGCTACAGGCTGCCAGCCGCTTTCCAAACCCCAGACCGGCCCTCCCCGTCGGGGAGTGGGGCTTTATTGGATGCTAGATGCAAGCCCAGACGCTCTGTCAGCTACTGACATAATCTACAAGCCACACACTGCGGGCCACGGGCCTTTTTGCCTCCCCCACCGGGGGAGGCGGTCGCAGGCCGGAAGGGGTTGTTTGCCAGGGGTGTGATGTGGGGTGTGGATGTGTGCGAGGCGTATTAGGAACGCGCGAAACGATGTGCTGCGGTGTTTCCACAAGCTACAGACCACAAGCCACGAGCCGGTTCCAAAATCTCCACCCCGGCCCTCCCCCGTGGGGAGGGAGTTTTACTTTGCCGTCAACTACTAGTTTCAGTCTTTACGCATACATTCAGCTACATGCGGCGTAAATACCGGTTTAAAACCTGGCCCGATAAAACGCCAAGGCATCCGGCGGCCAACCGGCACTTTCTTTCTCGTCATATAGCGCTATAAAATCGTCTCCGTGAACGACGTCTTCCTACGCGCCGCCCGCGGCGAGGCAACCGAATACACCCCCGTCTGGTTCATGCGTCAGGCGGGGCGTTATCAGCCTGAATATCGCAAGATCCGCGAGCGCTACACCCTCCCAGAAATCGTGCGCCACCCGGAGGTCACCGCCGAAGTAACCCTCATGCCGGTGCAAAACTTCGGCTTTGACGCCGCCATCCTCTTCGCCGACATCACCACTCCCCTCTACGGGATGGGCTTCGAGTTGGACATCGTCGAGGGCAAAGGGCCGGTCATCCACAACCCCGTCTCGACGGCGGCCGACGTCGGGCGCATTCGTGAATTCGACCCCTGCGAGAGCACCACGTTCGTACTCGAGGCCATCCGCATTCTCAAAGGCGAACTACCGGTGCCCCTGATCGGCTTTTCCGGGGCCCCCTTCACCCTGGCCAGCTACCTGGTGGAGGGAGGCCCCAGCAAGAACTTCGTCAAGGTCAAGTCGCTGATGTACTCGCGCCCCACGGCCTGGCAAGAACTGATGGAAAAGCTGACCACAGCGATGGCCAGCTATATGCGCGCCCAGGTAGAGGCCGGGGCCGACGCCCTGCAGGTCTTCGACAGCTGGGTCGGCAGGCTGACGCGCTACGACTACGAAACTTACGTAGCCCCGTACATGCGGCGTCTGTTCGCGGAGCTGGCCGGGCTGGGAGTGCCCGTCATTCACTTCGGCACCCAGACCATGCACCTACTAACTTCGATGGCCGCCGCCGGCGGCGACGTAATGGGCGTAGATACCGCCACTCCACTCGACTGGGCCCGCGACCGCCTGGGAGCCCGCCCCGTGCAGGGTAACCTGGACCCCACCC